>JBOFXA010000016.1:0-2275 GCA_051653845.1 Spiroplasma sp.
TAAGAAAATTAGTCAAGCATTAACAGTAACAGTTACAAAAGTAACTGCTACAGGAGATAAATTTGTTGCTGGTGATTCTTTAACAGTTGAGATTGCTTTAGGTTCTGTACAATTTAGTACTGAATATCAATTAATATTAAAAGATAATTCTTTAATGGATGATAAAATTTTATTTGATTTGGAGATTTATGATAAAGATGGTAAATCTCAAGTTGAAGTAGTGTTAGGTGTTAAGGATGGTGAAGTTAATTGAACTGCTGATAAGCTTAATAATTTAACAGCAGCAAATTTATTAACTGATGAAAATAAAGCAAAAAGTGAAGAGTCTTTCAATTTCTTAACAGGTGTTTTAAAATTAGAAGCTAAAGGAGATGGAGCTTGGGATACTAAGACTTTTGAAAAAGCTAAAGCTGATGCTATTTCATTAACTGTTGTTTCAATTGATCCAACTTTAAAAGCTATTGGTAATGATTATGCTGTTTCTAAAGGAACTGTAAAAGTTCAATGAAAGAATGGTGAAACTAATTTTGGTGAATATTTTGTTAACTTAAAAATTGATATGGGAAAAGGAATAATTAAACAACATTTACCATCCCTATTAGAATTAAATTGACTAAATTTTGACAAAGAGAATGGCCCATTATCACATTTTATGATTGATAATGCTAAAACCAGTCTTCCAGTAGATTCTGATATTACAAGAAATTTAAAAGTTGAGGCAGGAAAAGGTAAGGAAGTAACTGATATTGCTAAGAAAATTAATCAAGAATTAAAATTAACAATAAGTTCTTTTGATTTTAAATCAGACAAACTTGGTTTTCAAGCTGGAGATATTTTAAAGTTTAAAATTAGTTTAGGATCTGTACAATTTAGTACTGAATATCAATTAATATTAGAGTAAAATCTTTGGCTGTAATAATTTTTTTAATTAATTAATCCTAAAAAAGACAACTTTAAGAACTCTTAAAGTTGTCTTTTTAATTTAGGATACTTTATTAGTTGTTCTTGATGTAAGACAAGTATTTTTTAAGTAAAAGACAGCAATATTAGCTATATATAAAATATTGTTTTTTACATACTTATCAATAACAAAGTAAGGACTTTTTAAATCCTGAAAGATTTAAGCCTTTTTTGACTAATAGTGTAGTTAAACTCTATGATGTTCACTAATTACTTTATTTGTTTTGATGTCAACAGTTTTTCCTAGCTTAGTAGGTAGATAATTTGTTAGAAAATTTTTAAAGTTTCTATCACCAATAAAAAATATTCTGTTGAATCCTTTTTGTTAGCAACGCTAAGTTTAAGTTTTTTAGCAATAGTTCTTACTTTAGGTTTTGTTATTTTAGCAAGAGGAAAGATTATATATTTTAAAGGTTAATTTTTGAATAATAAGTATATTTTAAGAAAATTTTTTAAAAAGCATTATAATGTAAATATAAAAATTGGGGGAGGTTTTTATTATGAAAAGTATGAAAGAAATATTTAGTGTTTTGAATGCATTTACTTTTGCAACTGTTGCTGGAGTTAGCACAGTTGCTGCAGGTAATAATTTTATTAATACTACAACTAAAGGTATTTCTTCAATGACTGACAGAATTTTTATTGATTTGGGACTTTATTATAGTGATGGTAAGTCTCGATTATTAAATATAAAGTTAGATTCTCGGTTTGATATAGAAAATTGAATTATTAATAACATTGGTAATTTACCAGCAGCAAATTTATTAACTGATGAAAATAAAGCAAAAAGTGAAGAGTCTTTCAATTTCTTAACAAGTGTTTTAAAGTTAGAAGCTAAAGGAGATGGAGATTGATCTACTAAAACTTTTGAAAAAGTTAAAGTTGATGTTATTTTATTTACTTTTGTAAGAGCTTGATTAAATTTTATGGAAAACCATATAGGGGGACTGGCAAGATTTCAATGAAAGAATGGTGAAACTAATTTAGGTGCTTCTCAAAAAATGAGTGTTAGTGTGCAAAGCCCAAAAAGACAACTTAATTCTGATGAATTGTAATTAGAAGTGCAACGATATATGAGAAAATTAATATATCGTTGTCTTTTTATTTAAAAAATAAAAAATAGACACCCTTAAACCGACTAAAGCTAGAAAGGATGTCCTTATGACTAATTATAAACAATTACAACAAAAAGAGTGACATTTAATTGATTATTTATTAAATCAAGAAAGTAAATCTATTTCACAAATAGCTGTAATTCTTAAAAGAAATAAAAGTACAATCTCACAAGAAAGCAAACGAAATAAATTACAAACAA
>JBOFXA010000017.1:0-2578 GCA_051653845.1 Spiroplasma sp.
AATTGAATTGCTAAAGAAAAACCAACAACCTTAGAATGCTTTGCTAAATTTAGATATCGTCAACCTGACATACCTGTCAAAATCACTTTTACTAATCAAGATGAAATTAAAGTTGAAACTTTAAAACCAGTAAGAGCCTTAACTTTAGGTCAAATTGCTGTCTTTTACTTAAATGATACTTGTCTTGGATCAGGAACAATTAATAAAGTATCCTAAATTAAAAAGACAACTTTAAGAACTCTTAAAGTTGTCTTTTTTAGGATTAATTAATTGAAAAAATTATTACAACTAAAAATTTTAAGTGAATAAAATATTCACCAAAATTAGTTTCATCATTCTTTCATTGAACTTTTGCAATTCCTTCACAAATATAGTCAGTTTTAATTCCTTTTAAACCTGGTTTAATTGAAACAACAGTTAATGAAATAGCATCAGCTTTAGCTTTTTCAAAAGTTTTAGCAGATCAATCTCCATCTCCTTTAGCTTCTAATTTTAAAACACCTGTTAAGAAATTAAAAGACTCTTCACTTTTTGCTTTATCTTCATCAGTTAATAACTTTGCTGCTGTTAAATTACTAAGCTTATTAACACTTCAAGTAACTTTACTATCCTTAACATCTAACACTACTTCAACCTGAGAATTACCATCTTTATCATAAACCCCCAAGTCAAATAAAATTTTATCATCCATTAAATAATTATCTTTAGTTGTAATATTAATAAAGTTATTACCTGCAGCAACTGTGCTAACTCCAGCACCAATTACAAAACTCAATGCAGTTAAATCACCAAATATTTTCTTCATATTTTGCATAGAACCCTCCTTAGATTTTAATATTTCTATTTTAACAATTTTAAAAAAAATTTTCTTAAAAATAACAAAATCTAAAGTAAGAACTATTGCTAAAAAACTTAAACTTAGCGTTGCTAACAAAAAGGATTCAACAGGAATATGTTTTATTGGTGATAGAAACTTTACTACTACACTATTGGTCAAAGAAATTGTGAAGTCAATCAAATAAATTGAATTGCTAAAGAAAAACCAACAACCTTAGAATGCTTTGCTAAATTTAGATATCATCAACCTGACATACCTGTCAAAATCACTTTTACTAATCAAGATGGAATTAAAGTTGAAACTTTAAAACCAGTAAGAGCCTTAACTTTAGGTCAAATTACTGTCTTTTACTTAAATGATACTTGTCTTGCATCAAGAACAATTAATAAAGTATCCTAAATTAAAAAGACAACTTTAAGAACTCTTAAAATTGTCTTTTTTAGGATTAATTAATTGAAAAAATTATTACAACTAAAAATTTTACTCTAATATTAATTGATATTCAGTACTAAATTGTACAGAACCTAAAGTAATTTTAAAGTTTAAAATATCTCCAGCTTTAAAAGTTTCACCCTCTGATTTAATTTCAAAAGAACTCATTGTTACTTTTAATGCTTGACTAATTTTCTTAGCAATATCAGCTACTTCCTTACCTTTTCCTGCTTCAATTATGAAATTTCTTGTAATATCAGAATCTACTGGAAGCATGCTTTTAGGAGAATTAATAAAAAAATGTGCTAATGGACCATTATCTTTTGTCAAAATTTGATCAATTTAAATCTGATAGGAATGGCAAATGTTGTTTAATTATTCCTTTTCCCATATCAACTTTTAAGTTAACAGAATACTCACCAAAATCAGTTTCATCATTCTTTCATTGAACTTTTACAGTTCCTTTAGAAACAGCATAGTCATCATCAATAGCTTCTAAAGTTGGATCAATTGAAACAACAGTTAATGAAATAGCATCAGCTTTAACTTTTTCAAAAGTCTTAGCAGATCAATCTCCATCTCCTTTAGCCTCTAATTTTAAAACACCTGTTAAGAAATTGAAAGACTCTTCACTTTTTGCCTTATTTTTATCAGTTAATAACTTTGCTACTGTTAAATTATTAAGTTTATCAGCACTTCAAATAAGTAAATTATTTTGAAGATCTAAATTTGCTTCAACTTGAGACTTACCATCACTATCATAAAGCCCCAAGTCAAATAAAATTTGTTTAGTCATTGAAGAAATACCTCTAGTTGTAGTATTAATAAAGTTATTACCTGCAACAACTGTGCTAACTCCAGCAACAGTTGCAAAACTCAATGCACTAAAAACACTAAATATTTCTTTCATACTTTGCACAATAAAAACTTCCCCCAATTTTTATATTTACATTGTAATGCTTTTTAAAAAATTTTCTTAAAATATACTTATTATTCAAAAATTAACCTTTAAAATATATAATCTTTCCTCTTGCTAAAATAACAAAACCTAAAGTAAAATCTATTGCTAAAAAACTTAAACTTAGCGTTGCTAACAAAAAGGATTCAACAGGAATATGTTTTATTGTTATTGGCAATAGAAACTTTACTACTACACTATTGGTCAAAGAAATTGTGAAGTCAATCAAATAAATTGAATTGCTAAAGAAAAACCAACAACCTTAGAATGCTTTGCTAAATTTAGATATCGTCAACCTGACATACCTGTCAAAATCACTTTTACTAATCAAGATGAAATTAAAGTTGAAA
>JBOFXA010000018.1:0-43245 GCA_051653845.1 Spiroplasma sp.
ATTGTTTTAAGTGTTGCATTTATAATTACAATTCATCTATTATTCTAATATCACTTTATTTATTAGTTATGAATTAAAACTTAATAGAATTTAAAATTTTTAGTTCATGCTATAATTATTTATAGAGAAAAAGAAAGGTTTATAATGAGATACCATGGAACTTAGTTTTATTGTTGCAACAAATAACAATGATGATTCAAAGTATATCTTGCAATTTTTAGATAAAATTTTTAGTTTTAAAGAAAATCATTTTGAAGTAGTAATTGTTGACAATTCTTTTTATTACAGCGATGCTTTAAAAATAATTAATCAATATTTTACTTTATATTCAAAACAAATCCAGATTATTACTAGTTATAAGCCATTAGATATTTCTGCAAGTAGAAACTTAGCAATAAACATTGCAAAAGGAAACTACTTACTATTCTTACATCCAACTGAATTACCAACTGATGAATTCTTTATGGTTACTAAAGAAATACTCAAAAATAAAAATTTAGATTGTATTGAATATTGCGTTAGTTATTTTTGAGGACCAAAATATACCTTTGAATCATCAATTAGAGTTGAAAAAAATAAAATTTACAATCTTGAAGACAATGACAGTAACCAAGTTTTTGCTTTAACTTCATCTTTACTTTCTTCAAAATTATTTAAAAAAACAATTGTAGATAAAAATAATATTACTTTTCGTCGATCACTACAATTTGATAGTTTTTTTGTTTATGCTTTTTTATCCCACTCTAAAACTTTTTATGCTATTGATAAAATTTTAATTGTTAATAAAGTTAATATTATGATGTATGATAATAGTTTTGAATTAATTAATCAATGAGTTCATATCCTAAACTATTATAATAATAATCAACTAAAGAAAAAATATGAAAAAGAATTAGAATATGCTTTTGTACGTTATGCTTTATTTAGTTTTTTATTAAGTCTTGCTAGCACTAAAAATCCACAACTATTACAAAAAATGTATGATTATGTTAAAGATTATATTACTCGCAGATATAAAAATTTTTCTAACAATCCTTACTTAAAAGACAAAGCTTCAAAAAATGATAATTTTCCAATTGTTGCTAGAGATTTAAGCAAGTTCTTTAAAAAATATTTTAATGAAAACAAACTTAAAGATGATTCGCGCTTTTGAGAATAATACGCAAATATGATATTATTAATTAATTATGAATAAAGATTTCGAAACTTATCATCTTGCTAAAACATGAAAAAGAATTATTGCAAGATTAATTGATATTATCATTATTAGTATAATTCCGGGCACTATCACTTTAATTTGATTTTCAATTGATAAAAACACAATCAACAACTGGCAAGCGCTATTAATTATCATTATCATTAATTATATTCTTTTTAGTTTGTATTTTGTTGTGGCTCCATGAAAATTTAATGGTCAAACATTAGGAAAAAAAATCTTCTTAATAAAATTAGTTAATGAAAGTAATAAAAAAATTCCTTTTAAAATTATTTTACTAAGAGAAACATTTTTAATCTTTATTCCAATAACTTTATCTATAATTGCCATTTTATTAGCAAATATTTTTTTACATACTAATATTAAAAATATTGATGATAAAACAATATCAGGATTTTGAATTAGTGTTCTTACAAGAACTATTCATAGTTTTATTGCTTCTTGATACTTAGGAATTATAATCACAACAAAAATTGATAAAAAGCATCAATTATTTTACGATCGTAAATTCAAACTTTATGTTATAGATAAAAATCCTTTGCCTAAAAAATTAAATCCTCAAGAAACAAAAACCAATCTTACTAGTAAGATTAATCATATTCATTTAGGAACTAAACAACCAGGTAATATTAGTCAAAAAAATCTTGATGAAATTAATGATTTATAAGTAATAAAAATAAAAAAAGAGAAACATTAAAACATTATTTTACAATTTTATTAATTATGATAAAGTTAAAATAATTCGTGAACTTAAGGAGTAACAATGGAACAAAAAAATAATCTTTTTAAACATTTGAATGACAATCAATTAGCAGCAATTCTATATAATGAAGGACCTTCAATTATTATTGCTGGAGCAGGAGTGGGAAAAACTCGAGTTTTAACACATAAAATTGCTTATTTAATTTCTGGATTAAAAATTAAAAGTGAAAGAATTCTAGCTTTAACTTTTACTAATAAAGCTGCAAAAGAAATGAAAAATCGAGTAAATCAATTATTAATTGATGACAGTCTTAAAGTTAGAATTTTTACTTACCATGCTCTTTGTGCTCAAATTTTAAGAAGAGAAAGTTACAATCTAAATATTAATAACAATTTTAATATTATTGATACTATTGATCAAAAACAAATTTTAAAAGATATTTATCAACGTGATTTTAATCATAAACCAGAAGCAAGCGAATTAAAACTCTTAATTAGTTTTATTTCGCAATGAAAAAATCACAATCTAACTAAAGATGAAATTATTCATGATTACTATGAACAAAAAGAATGAATTTTACGTGCTAAAGTTTATGAAAGATATCAAGAATATCAACAATTAAATAGTTGTTTAGATTTTGATGACTTACTATTAGTAGTTGCTAGACTCTTTAAAGAATTTCCTGAAATTGCAAAAAAATGACAAAATCAATTTGACTTTGTTTTAGTTGATGAATTTCAAGATACTAATGACCTACAATATGAAATCCTTTTAAATTTAGTAGCCAAACATAAAAATTTAACAGTTGTTGGTGATCCAGATCAAACAATTTATACTTGACGTGGAGCTAACATTAATTTAATTTTAAAGTTTACTAAAAAATTTCCAAATGCTCAAACATTTATTTTGAATCAAAACTATCGTTCAACCACAAAAATTCTAAATGTAGCTAACAGTTTAATTAATAAAAATGAACAAAGAATAGCAAAAGATTTATACACAACTAATAATCTTGGTGACGATATTATTGTTTATCATAGTGAAAATGGTAATAAAGAAGCAAATTGAGTTGCTAATGTTATTAAACAACTTACTTTAAAGGAAAATATTAAACTTAATAAAATTGTTGTTTTATATCGTAACAATTACTTATCAAAAGATTTAGAACAAGCTTTCATCAATCATAACTTAAGCTATCGGATTATTGGTGGTTTTAAATTCTTTGAAAGAAAAGAAATTAAAGATATTTTAGCTTATTTAAAAGTTATTGCATGAAATGATAATTTATCAATGATTAGAATTTTAAATGCAACACCTAAAATTGGTGCAAAAACAATTGAACATTTACTATCATTCGCTAATAACAATAACCTAACATTAAGTGAATACTTATTTTTATTTCAACACAATCTACCAAAAAATCATAAAACTTACTTACAGCCATTAATTAATTTACTAACAGAATTTAAAACTAAAGTAAAACAACTAACATCATTACATAAGTTTGTATCTGACTTATTAAAAGCCAGTAATTTTTTAACTAAATTAAAAGATAATTTTGAAACTGAAAGAATAGAAAATATTTATCAATTTCTAGAACAATTGATTGATTATGATAATAAAAATGAAATATTACAAAATCAAGAACTATTAGTTAATTTTCTGCAAGAAGTAAGTATGTATACTGATTTAGATGAAGATAACAAATTTGAAGCAGTTAACTTTATGACAATTCATAGTGCTAAAGGTTTAGAATTTGATGTTGTCTTTATTATTGGTATTAATGAAGGAATTTTACCTGGAATTACTAATCCAACAAATAAACTATCAGAAAAAGAAATTAATAAATTAGAAGAAGAAAGAAGATTATTTTATGTGGCAATCACTAGAGCAAAAAGATTTTTATTCTTATCAAGTGCCTCTGGTTTTTCTTATGTTCTCAATAAAATTCGCTTGCCTTCAAGATTTTTTCAAGAATTAGATCTTCAATATCTAAAATTTATTTCGTTTAATCAAAATAATAATGAAGAAAAATTTTATCCAAAAAATTATCAATTTAATCAACTTATTAACAAAAAAGACACAAAATCCAAACAATGAAATACTTCTGCATCTGTTAAAACCCAAAATCCTTGAAAAATTAATGATTTATTAATTCACGAAATTTTTGGTAAAGGCATAGTAACAAAAATTATTGGTGATAAAATTGAAGTTGCTTTTCATAAAAATCATGGTGGTATTAAAATTTTAAATGCTCATCATCCTGCTATCAAAAAAATCCTTTAAAAGATAAAAAGTCCCAAATGATTGGGACTTTTTATTTTGAGACTCTTTATTATTTAATTTGCTAATTTTTACAATTTTAATTGTTAAGCAAAGTTAACTCATTAAAATTTCAATTCTAATTTCTAATTTCCAATGATGATTTTAGCTAATCTAAAAGTAAGAGAATTATAAGAGAACTATATTTATTTTGTTTTAATACTAAGTTTTTTAAGTAACATGCCTTTATTAAAAATACTTTGAAAATGTAAATTAAAACCGTACTTTCCTCCTAGCAAATTAAAATCTAATTAGTTCTAACTAGAATTAAATCTCAAAAAGAATCTAAATAATTATATTATAGTCATCAAAGTGTCACACATAACTATAATATAATTATTTTAAATCTTTCTTTAAAAAAATACAAACATATTTATAATTTTTTTTGGTAGATAACATTTAAATAAGTGAATACCTTTTAATCAATAAATTAAACTATTAGTGACTTGATGAGAAATAATAATTTATATTTTAGCAACACTCTTATCTTAGTTTTATTACTTACTCTAATACACCAATTGTTAGTCATACTTGAATAAAAAATATTTAATATCTGTTAATATTTTATATAATTTAGTTGTTTGTTCTTGATTTCTAGTATTTGTAATTTTAGCTAAAATATCACTAATATTATTATTACTATTAATTGTTTCTCTTTCAATACTAAAAAGAAATACAACTATAATTAGGAATATATTTAAATTATATCATTCCTTAAAGAAACAATAATTGATATGAAAATATGCAAATTAACAATAATAAATTATTGCTTTAATTTATTAATTTATTGTTTCTTTATATTTTTTTTATTTTTTTATTTTATAATTATAATAAAAGCAAATTAAAAACTATTTTAGAAGGTGACAATTAATGAATATCTTAGTAATGTTAAATGTTAACGTTGATACAAATTATTTATCTAAAGAAATAGCAATTTTAGCTGGAATTTCAATTGCATTACAACTAATAATTTTAATTTTAGTAATTTTTCTTATTATTTTTAAAAATAAAAAAGGTTGATGAATGTTCAACCGCAAATCTCATATGACTTTACTTGAATCTTCAGAAAAAAGAATGCTATCTAGTTTAGTATCTGAAGCTATCATTAAATTATCTGAAGAAAAAACTGGTGCTTTAATCACAATTGAAAGAAGCATGCCTTTAAATCAATATATCGAATTAGGAATTAAAATTGATAGTGAAGTAAGTCCGCAATTACTACAATCAATTTTTTATAAAGAATCACCATTGCATGATGGTGCAGTAATTATTCGTTTAGGAAGAATTGAATGTGCTTCAACATATTTTCCTTTAACTAATAAAAAAATTTCTAGTCAATATGGTAGCCGACATCGTGCTGCTTTAGGAATATCTGAGTTAACTGATTCAGTTTCAATTGTTGTTAGTGAAACTACTGGCGCAGTTTCAATTGCTCGAGATGGAAAATTCTTACAAGTAGAAAATCTTAATAATTTAGTAAGAACAATATTTGATGAACTTGCTTCAAGTAAAGAAATGGCAAATCAATTGCAATAATAAAAAAATATTAAAGAAATAAGGTTTAAAAAATGATTTTATTAATTGATATTGGTAACACTTTAACAAAATTAGCCTTAGCAATAAAAGAAAAAAACAATTTCTCGCTCTTAAAAGTAGTCAATACTAAAACTAATAACTGAGAATCAACAATTCAAAAAATTCTACTAGCAAACAAAGCAAAAATTAAAGATATTATCATTTGCTGTGTTGTTCCTGAAAAACTAATAAAATGTAATAAAATAATTACAGTAAATTTTAAATGCAAACCAATAATTTTTACTTATGAACTAACAAAATTTCTACCATTAAAAATAGCACTAAAAGAAAAAGAAAAAACAGGTAGTGATTTAATTGCTTTAGCAGTTGCTAGTTATCATCAATTTGGTAATTCAATTACAGTTAGTTTAGGAACAGCAACTACTTATACAATTATTCATAATAGCACTCTGAAAGGAGTAATCATTGCTCCTGGTTTTACTAGTGCTAAAACATCTTTAACAAGTGAAGCTGCTTTGATTAAACCTTTTAAAATTACTAATTATTCATCTGTCTTAGGAAATAACACAATTCATGCTTTAAGTATTGGTTATGGTAATGGATTTAATTACATGATTGATGGCACAATTAAAGCAATAAACAAAGAATTAAAAGATAATTTAAAAACTATCATCACTGGTGGTAATTTTCAAGAATTAAAGCCATTTTTACAATTTAAATATCAGTATCAAGATAATCTTGTTCTTAAAGGGTTAATTATTATTTACCAAATTTTAAAAAAAAATAATAAACTTAAAGGTATAAGAAATATAGTTGGGAGATAACAATGCTAGTTAATTTTATTACTACCAAAATTCTTTTTTTAACTCTCATAATTTTATTTTTTATTATCTTAATTACATCAACAGTTGTTCTTATTATCCTTAGCAATATAAAAAATAAAAGAAATCAGATTTTAAAGAATTTAGAATACTGTCAAAATATTAACCTAAAAGATCGTTTAAAACGAATCAATGGTATCATTAAAACTAATACCCAATATGAAAATATTTTTAATATTTGAATCAATCGCTATCAAAAAATATTAAAGTATGACTGTCAAGCTATTGTTAAGAATTTCTGAAAAATTATTGACTTAGAAAAAAATAAAGATTATATACTACGAAATGAACAAATTAAAAAAACTTTTATTGAAAGTAACAAAACAAAAGAACAAATTAAAAAATTATTAATTGAAATTGATTATTTTATTAGTATTGATCAACTAATTCGCGAATATCAATTATTTTTCAAGCAAAATTTCAATTATTTACAATCTGAAATCATTAAAATTAATTTGCAAAGTGAAATCAATCAAGAACAACTAACAGAAATTATTAATGTTCTAGAAACTAAATTCAAAGACTTAGATCTTTTTGTTAGCCAAGCTCAATTTTCTTTTGTTATTAATACATTGAGCGAAATTGCAATTGGAATAACTGTCTTAGCAGAAATTTTAATTAACCTACCAAGTCTAAGTCATCAAGTATACCATTTAATTCCAGCTAGAATTGATTTAATAAAAAAACAATTAGAACATCAGTCTTATGATCATAATCTTTTAGTAAATTTTAGTACTTTAGAAATAAATATCAATAATAAATTACTTATTGCTAAAAAACTAATTAATAACTTACAATACAAAAAAGCAAAGCATGAAATTAAAGACATTTTAAATTGTTTAAATAAATTTAATATTGATTTAAAAGAAGAAAATAATTTCAATAAAATCTTTTTTCAATATTATCAGCAATTTATTGATTTATCCTTAAATCTTAATCAAATCTTTGATAATTTAAATCAAGATTTTGAAAGCCTTAGTCAAATAAGTCATGAATTAAAAAATTTCAATGAAATTACCAATCTTAAAAACATAATTCATCAGCAAATAAATATTATAACTAATATTGAAAATCAAATTACAATTGAAACAGAAAAAAATGATAAAAATCTAACCTATCAACAACTTCTAATGCTATTAAGAGATTTACTAGAAAATAGTATTCTTTCATTTAATGTATTAACTAAATACAATCATTTATTAATTGAAGAAATTAAACCAAAAATTATTATCAATTCTTCTCTCAATAAATTAAATTCAACTATGGTGCAAATTGAAAACATTCTTTCAAATTTCAAATATACATACTTACAAAATAACTATCATCAAATGTTTCTCACCTTAGAAGATAAAATAAAAAAATTAACTAATACTATTGAAAATAATATTGATTTGGATTTAAATGTAATTATTAAAGAATTAAATTTATTACAAAATCAAAGTTTTCAATTATATCATCAAATCAAAATTATTATCACATTCTATCAATTAGCTAATGCAACTTTAGTTTATGCTAACAAATATCGCCAAGATAATGAACAAGCTACTTTCCAATTTCAAAATATTGAAGAAAACATAAAGCAAAAAAATTATCAACAAGCATTAGTCAATTTAATAAATTTAATTCAATAGCATAATTATATTTTTAAGTAATTATGCTATTTAACTTAAATAAATTATGGGAGCTTTTATGAAACAAATAGCAATTATTATTATTCGTTATGATGAATTAGTACTAAAAAGTAAAATAGTGAAATTTAATTTTATTAAACAATTAAAAAACAATATCAAAAAAAGACTAAAAGACTTTACTAATTTAAAATATCAATCATTTTTTAATCATATTGAAATTAGTAATTTTAATGTGAAAGATTGAAATTTAATTAAAGAAAAACTAACTAAAGTATTTGGAATTAGTAATTTTTCTTTAGTACTTAAATTTCCTAAAGATTTTTCTTTAATCAAAAAATCAATTCTTAAATTAATTTCACAAGAAAATCTTCAAGTCACAAATTTTAAATTATTCATTAAACGTAATGATAAATCATTTAATCTTTCTTCAAGAACAATGATTGAAGAATTAGCAAAAATTATTTTAGAAAATACTAACTTAAAAGTTAATGTTAGAGAACCAGAATTAAAAATTTTTCTTGATGTTACTAGTGATGCTATTTATTACTATACTAATAAAATTGAAGGAGCAAAAGGCCTACCAGTTGGTACTTCTGGAAAAGTACTTTTACTTTTAAGTGGTGGCATTGATTCACCAGTTGCAGCATGAAAATTAATGAAAAGGGGACTAGAAGTAAACTTCCTACATTTTGCTACTCCTCCTGTTACTAGTAAAGAAGCACTAAAAAAAGTAGAAAATTTAATCAAAATCTTAAAGCCTTATAATAATGAAACTACTAATTTATATATTTGTGATTTTTTAATATTACAAAATGAATTAATGCATACTTCTTTACCTAACTATCGAATCACATTAATGAGAAGAATGTTCATTAAAATTGCTAATCAATTAGCAGAAAAACTTGGTATTATTGCTATTGCTACAGGAGATTCTATTGGTCAAGTTGCCTCACAAACCTTAGCTAGTATCAATGTTATTAATCAAATTTCAATCTTACCAATTCTACGACCTTTAATTACTGAAGATAAATTAGAAATCATTAATTTAGCAATAAAAATTAATACTTATCAAACTTCAATCCTACCATTTGATGATTGCTGTTCATTATTTGTTCCTAAAAAACCAATTACTCAACCAAAATTAGTAGTAGCACAAAAATTAGAACAAGAACTACAAGTAATATTTAACTTAGAAGAATTAATTAATTTAACCACTAACAAAATTACTAAAATTACTATTTAGTAATCTATCTGCTATTATGAAATAATAATATTAAATATTAAAGTATCAAATAATCAAATAATATTAATTTAATATTATTTGATATTAAATATTTAGGAGAAAAAATGAAATATCTTGTTAATTTAAATGTTCATTCTAATTATTCATTTTTGTCATCAAGCATTAAATTAGAGAAATATTTGCAATTTGCTGAAAAAAATAATTTAACTAGTCTAGTTTTAACTGATAAAAATGTTATGTACGGAGCCTATCAATTCTATCAACTATGTAGTAAAAAAAACATTAAAGCAATTATTGGCTTAGAATGTAAGTGAAAATATCAAGAAGAAATGATTAACCTAGTTCTTTTAAGTAGTAATTATCAAGGATACAAATCTTTAATTAAAATTAGTACTTTTCTTAACACTAAAAATCCTTTTTTAACTAATCATGAAATAAAAGAAGAATTAATAAGTAATCCTAACCTTATTGTTGCTATTAAAACTGAAAATATTAAACATCCAACTTTAAATGTTATATGAACACTTTTAAAACAAAACCAAAATAATGAAATCTATTTTGCTATTAGTGAAAACAATATTAAGGATCTTGCTTTTTTAAGTAAAATTACCACAAAAATTTTAGGACTTAACTTAGTAAATTCCTTAAAGCCTGAAGATGGTGAAATTATCCAAGTTCTAGATGCTATTAAAAATAATAAAATATTAAAAGAAGAACAATTACTTAAAAATGGTAGCAACTACTATAAAAATGAAGCAGAATTAAAAAAAATCTTTCCTGAATGAGTTCTAGAAAATAATAATATCATTATTAATAAATGTAATTTAAACTTACCAAAATTAACTAATCAAGAAAAATTACAGCAACTACCTAAATTTAACACCCCTAATAACATTAGCAGTGCAAAGTATTTAAAAGAATTATGTAAAAAAGGTTTAGAAAAACGTTTTAATAGTAAAACAATCAAACAATCATATATCACAAGACTATTTTCAGAATTAGAAATTATTAATCTAATGAATTTTAATGATTATTTTTTGATTGTTCAAGATTATGTTAAATTTGCTAAAAATCAAGGCATCATCGTTGGGCCAGGAAGAGGAAGTGTTGCTGGAAGCCTAGTAGCTTATGTTCTAGAAATTACTGATGTTGATCCAATTAAATATAATTTAATTTTTGAACGCTTTTTAAATCCTGAAAGAACTTCTTTACCTGATATTGATATTGACTTTCAAGATGAAAGAAGAGAAGAAGTCATTCAGTACTTAGCAAAAAAATATGGACTAAAGCATGTTAGTCATATTATTACTTTCCAAACAATTGCTAACAAGATGGCAGTTAGAGATTTAGGAAGAGTTTTTAATATTAGTTTAGAAGAAATTAATGAAATCACTAAACTGATATTAACCCAATATAATTTTGACTTATCTCAAGCAATTGCAGCATCACCAAAATTACATCTTTATGTTAAAAAATATCCACTAATATTTAAATTAGCAGAAAAAATCCTAGGATTTCCAAGACAAACTAGCACTCATGCTGCAGGAATTATCTTATCTAATCAACCTTTAAGTACTATTGTTCCTTTACAAACTGGATTTAATAATATTTTTCAAACACAATATCCAATGCAAGAATTAGAAGCAATTGGTTTAATTAAAATGGATATTCTAGGCTTAAGAAATTTAACCATTCTAAATAAAATTTTAGAACAAGTTCAAACAGTTTATCAAAAAAAATTAGATTTAAATAATATTCCTTTGAATGATAAAAAAACATTTAAAATCATTGCTAACAGTGACACAACGGGAATATTTCAATTAGAATCGCAAGGAATGCGTGAAGTATTAAAGGCTATGCAACCAAATAGTTTAGAAGATATTATCGCAGCAAGTTCTTTATTTCGTCCTGGCCCACAAGACTATATTGAAACTTACATCAAAAGAAAATTAGGCAAAGAAAAAATTACTTATGTAACAATTGAATTAGAACCATATTTAAAATCAACTTATGGTATTATTGTCTATCAAGAACAAATTTTACTAATCTTACAAAAAATAGCTGGTTTTTCACTTGCTAAAGCTGATTTAATTAGAAGAGCTATTAGTAAAAAAGATTCTTTAGAAATGGACCAACAAGAATCACTATTTATTGATAGTGCAATAAAACAAGGATATAAATTAGCAACTGTTAAAAAGATTTGAAATGATATCAAACAATTTGCTGGTTATGGCTTCAATCGTTCACATGCTGTTGCTTACTCATTAATCAGTTATTTTCTATCTTTTTTAAAAGCTAACTATCCTTTGGCTTTTATGTCATGTTTACTAACTAGTGTTATTGGTAATAACCAAAAATTAATCCAATATTTATTTGAATGTCAAAGGTATCAAATTAAAATTTATCCCCCTAATATCAATAAATCTAATGTTGAATTTATTATCAATAAAAAACATCATGCTCTAATTTATAGTTTACAAGCAATTAAACAAATGAGTCTTAATACGTGTCAAAACCTAATTATTGAACGTGAAAAAAATGGTTTATTCACTGATTTTTTTAATTTTTGTGCAAGAGCAATTTTTGTTGGTCTCAATCATAAAAACATTGAATATTTAATTGCAGCTGGTGCTATAGATGAAATTAACAATAATAGAACAACCTTACTAAAAAATTTAGATAATGCAATAAAATATGCTAATATCGTTCAAATTAAAGATCCAATAAAAAAAGTAACTAAATTAAATTTAAAGTTTCAGCCTCCTGTTTTAATTCCTTATGAAAATAACTGAAATGCTGATAGTATCAACGAATATAAAGCTTTAGGACTTTATTTAAAATATAATCCTGAAAAAAAATGAAAAGCAGAATTAGATAAAAATAATGAAACAATAAATTTAACAGATATCAATAATTATCTTAATAAAACCGTTAAAATTATTGCTAAAATTGTTGCTGTTAAAACAATCAAAACTAAAAATAATCAACTTATGGCATTTCTAATGATTGAAAGCAACAAAATTATGGCTGATGTTACTGTTTTTAATAATATTTATCAATATTATCAAGACAAATTACAAATTAATAAAGTTATCTTAATGGAAATCAAAGTTGAAAACTATCAAAACAAAATAAAGTTAGTTCTTATTAAAATTCTGAATGCTATATAGCATTCAGAATTTTAATTTATTTAATTTTCTTATAAATAAAAAACTTTAATTAAATAATTAAAGTTTTAATCTTTGTTGCTATCACATCAATAGCAACAGTATTATGAAAATCAAATGGAATAATGATATCAGCAAAACGTTTTGTTGGTTCAACAAAAGCATCATGCATTGGCTTAACAGTTGCTGTATATTGCTCTAAAACACTATCTAATGTTCTTCCTCTTGTTTTAACATCTCTAACAATCCTTCTTAATAATCTAATATCACTAGCAGTATCAACATAAATCTTAATCAATGCTTTATCTCGAATATCTTGATTTTCTAAAGCAAAAATTCCATCAAAAATAACTACATCAGCAGGTTTAATAATTTTTACTTCTTTACTACGACTATTAATCTTAAAATCATAAACTGGTTCTTCAATTTCATTTCCTAATAGCAACTGTTCTAAATTATGAATTAATAAGGGATAATCAAAAGCATTAGGATGATCAAAATTATTTTTCTTTCTTTCTTCTTTTGATAAAAAACTTAAATCTTTATAATAACTATCCATCTCAATAAAAACAACATTCTTATCTTTACAAGATTTAGCAATCTTTCTAGCAACTGTAGTTTTCCCAGAAGCACTACCACCAGCAATAGCAATTAAACTAACTTTATGATTTTTATTCTTCATTATTTGTTTCCTTTCTTTGTATTTCAAAATTTAGTTTATCAAAATAAGTTTGCAAAATAATTGTTGCTGCAACTTGATCTTTTTTTTCTTTTCTTGCTTTTCTACTTAAATTAGCAGCAATTAAAACTTTATTTGCACTAAATGTTGTTCTTCTTTCATCAAGAAGAACAATTTTAATATTATTATTAATTTTCTGAAGTAACAAATTTTTAAATGCTAAAACTACTTTAGCACTTTCTCCTAATGAACCATCCATATTAAGAGGATATCCTAAAACAATCTCATCTGGTTGGTAGTCTTCAATTACTGTAACAAGTTCTAATAAAGCTTGATTAAAATCATTTTCCTTAAATCTTAAAGTTTTTCATGGTGAAGCAATTATTCCTGCTCCTTTTGCCAATCCCAAAGTTTTACTTCCTAAATCAATCGCTAAATATTTCATAAATTCATTATATCGCAATTTCTCATTTTAAATAAAATTTTAAGTGGAAATTGTAAACAGTTTTGACACTAGGAACTAGAATCCCTTGCTTTTTAGCAGTAACTACGCAAACTTCAGCACCAAAGTACTTATCATCAAAGTAATTAATAGTGATATTATGCTTGATTCAATTGCTAATTTTGTTAAGAAAAATAGATTTATTTTCTTAATTTAATAAGTAATCAATTAAATATCATTCTTTTTGCTGTAATTGTCTATAATTAGTCATAGGGGCATCCTTTCTAACTTTCATAAGTTTAAGGGTGTCTGTTTTTATTTTGAAATAAAAAAACAACAATAGATGAATTTCCTCATCTATCGTTGCACTTATAATTACAATTTTTAGTTATTTAGAAAACTGAACTTTTATTTTTGATAATCTGCAATTAACTTATCAACTAACTTCTGAGTTACTTTAGGATTAGCTTGACCTTTAGTAAGTTTCATCACTTGTCCAATAAAAAATTTATTGGCTTTAAATGAATTTTTAAAATATTCACTAACCATATGAGGGTTATCTTGAAATAACTTAATAATTATTGCTGACAACTCTTTTTCATCACTAATAACCCTAACATCTCATAATTTTAATAATTCTTGAGGCGTATGTTTATTTGAAATAAAAATAGTTGCTAGAATTTTTTGACTTTGCTTGTTGTTTACTTGTTCTTTTTTAATCATAGCAACTAACTGAGCTAAATGATGATAGTCAATTTTTGTTGTTCTAATATCACTAATTTGTTGGTCATTAAGATAACCTAAAATTGGTCCTAATAAATAATTAATTGTTGCTTTTGCTAGATGATTAATTTTTACTACTGTTTCAAAAGCAACTAGTAAGTCATTTCGTTCTAATAAAATATTAATTTCAGTATCATTTAATTGAAATTTTTCTTTTAAGTTAGTAGCAATCTCATTTGGTAACATTGGTAAACTACTGATAATTTCTTTAATTCATTTTTCTGATAATTGAATTGGCAGAATATTTGGTTCAGTAAAGTACTTATAATCAATTGCTACTGTTTTTTCACGCATTAAAACTGTTTGACTGTTACTTTCATCAAATCTTCTTGTTTCAGTAAGAATTGGTTTTTTAGCATCTAATAATTTTGTTTGTCGATTAATCTCATAATTAATCGCTAAATTAATATTAGTTAAAGAGTTAAGATTTTTAATTTCTACTTTTGTTCCTAGTGTTTTTGTTGCTTTTGGTTTTAAAGAAATATTTAAATCACAACGTAGTGAACCTTCATTCATTTTAGCATCACTAATATCTAAAGCAATTAAAATTCTTCTTAAAGCAACAATATAAGCACAAACTTGAGCAGAACTACTAAAAACTGGCTTAGTAACTAATTCTAATAAAGGCACACCAGCACGATTATAATCTAAAAAAGTTAAATCACCTTGATGAATTTGCTTTGCTGTATCTTCTTCAATATGAACTCTTTCAAATTCAACTAAAAATGGTTTTTCTTCAACGATAATCTTTAATTTTCCATCTCTACCAATTGGATGATAAAATTGAGTAATTTGATAGCCTTTTGGCAAATCAGGATAAAAATAATTTTTACGATCAAAGGATAACAATGAATCAATTTTCATATCTAAAACATGAGCCAACTTAATAGCACTAACAACAACACTTTGATTCAAAACAGGCATTGTTCCTGGATAACCTACATCTATAGCACTAACTTGACTATTTGGCTTTGCTGCAAAACTATTTGCAGATGCAGAAAAAACTTTTGATTTTGTTGACAATTCAATATGAATCTCAACACCAACTGTAACATCATATTTATTCATCATTTTCACCTAATAATCTATTTTGAAAATTAATTTTCTTACTTAAATAATTAGCAATATTTAAAGCAATTTGATCTTTAAAGGGTGCAGAATTAATATTAATTCCAATTGGTAAGTCATTAATTAATGCTAAAGGGATTGTAATTGAAGGACAACCAGTATGATTAGCTAAGAGTAATAAATCTTCCATATATTGATGTTCGCCACTAAACATATTTTTATTTTTTAAAACATCTTGAATTCTTGGTGCAGGTTCAATCGATGGCATAACAATAAAAGCATCATACTTACTAAATAATTTGTTAATTTCATCAACAATTCTTCTTCTTACCTTCTTTGCTTTTAAAAACAACTCTTCTTGATACAATTGTGATAAAGCATACGCACCAATAATATACCTTCTCTTAACAACAAGACCAAAACCTTCTGTTCTACTCTTAATCATTGTTTCACGATAGTTTTTACCTTTTTGTTGAACACCAAAATTAATTCCATCATATCCAGCATGACAACTTGTTGCTTCTGCAAAAGAAATAATTTGATAAATTGGCATTAAAGCATTTAGCAACTCTTGATTAAAATCAATATAGTCAACTTTAGCTTCACCATCAACTAAATATTGTATTGTTTTATCAAAAACTAATTTAACATCTGATGATCATTGATAAGATTGATAATTCAAGATAGCAATCTTTAAATTACTAACATCATTTTTTAAATTTTTAAAATAATTTTTCTCTAAACTTTTAATATTAGTAAAATCATTTGGATCTTGCTTTACTAAAACATCTAAAACATTAGCAATATCTTGAACATGATTAGCAAGAATTCCAACTGTATCTAAACTTGGTGCATAAGGAATCACACCATTGCGAGAAATCAAACCATATGTTGGCTTTAAACCAACAATTCCATTAAAAGCAGCTGGCTTACGAACTGAGTCACCTGTATCAGTTCCTAAAGCAAAAGGAACAATACCAGTAGCAACTAAAGCAGCTGAACCACTGGAACTACCTCCAACAATATGTTCTTTATTTCATGGATTATAAACATAACCAGTATTAGCATAAAGACCAGTACCACCCATACCTAATTCATCTAAAGCAGCCTTTGCAATATTAATTGCTTTTGCTTCTTTTAATAAACAGTTAACAGTACTATCATAATGGGGAATAAAATTATTCAAAAGATTTGAAGAAGCTGTTGTTTTTTGCCCAATTGTAATGATATTATCTTTCATTGCAAATGGAATTGCATATAATGGATTAGTTTTTTCAATTTTTACTTTTTTTAAACTATTAACCCTTTCATTTGCTTCTTTAATTAATGAAGTAGTCACAGCATTAAGATGATGAAATTTGTCTAACCTTTTAAAAACTAATTTAAGTAATTGTTCAGGACTAATTGTTTCATTAATTAATAATTGATGCAACTCAATAATTGAAAGTTGCTGATAATTAATTTTTTTCATTACCAACCACCCTATTAATAACAACATAATCATCTTTAACTTGTGCTGCTAGAGATAAAACCTCTTTAATCGTTAATGAAGATTCAATAGTATCACTACGCAGATAATCTCTTTTTACATCAAAAGGAAAATCCAGTGGCAAAACATCTTTAGTATTGATCTTTTTTACAACTGCCATTTGTTTTTCAATTGCATTAAATTCTAATAATAAATTTTTATATTCTTGATCATTTAATTGGAAAAATAAATCTTCTGCTAATTGATGCAAAAACTTCAAAGTTAATTCAGGTTTTTTTTTCATCATATTTTTTCCTTTCATTATCTTTTGTTAAATTTTAACATTAATGGTTGCTAATAAGCAAAGAAAAAAGATTAGCAAAAATTATAGTAATCTTTATTTATTCTTAATTAAAGAAAGCAAATCATCTTCATTAATAATTTTAACATTAAGTTTCTTAGCCTTTTCAATCTTTGAACCTGGGTTGCTACCAACTAATAAGTAATCAGTATTTTTGCTAATAGTATTAGTGACATTCCCTCCATAATCCTTTAATAACTTAGCAAAATAACTACGACTTTTTGCTAAAGTTCCAGTAATAACAAAAGTAGTATTAACAAAAATTTGTTCTTGTTTTGTTTCCTGTCCTAAATAATCAAAATTAAGGTTAAATTTTTTTAATTTTTGAATTAATTTTTGATTATCGCTATTATCAAAATAATCAACCACACTCATTGCAATTATTGGACCAACATCTCTAATTTCTGCTAAATCTTGATATCTAGCATTGCTTAAACTATCTAAAGTTTTAAAATTAAATGCTAAAATTTCAGCATTTTTTTCACCAACATGTCTAATACCCAAAGCAAAAAGTAAGCGTTCTAAAGAATTATTTTTTGATTTGATAATCATATTAACTAGGTTATTAAATGATTTTTCACCAAATTTTTCTAAATTAATAATTTCCTTTCGATAGTTAACTAATTGATAAATATCTGCTACATTATGAATTCAATTTAATTTTAAAAATCGTTCTAGAATTTTCTCTTTTAAACCCGTGATGTTCATTGCATTTCTTGAACAAAAATGAACTAATGACTTTAAAATTCTAGCAGGACAATTAGTGTTGACACAATACTGATCAACTTCTCCTTCTACTTGTTCTAAAACACTATTACATTTAGGGCAATGAATGACCTTTTTAAATTTTTTAATATTCTTACTTCGTTCACTAACAATTGCTCTAATTACTTCAGGGATGATATCTCCAGCTTTTTTAATTTCTACTAAATCATTAACCCTTAAATCTTTTTCAATGATATAGTCACCATTATGCAAAGTTGCATAAGAAATTCTACTACCTGATAGTAAAACTGATTCTAAGTGAGCATTATAAGTAATTCTTCCAGTTCTTCCTACTGTGGGAAAGATTTTTAATAGTCTTGTTGTTGTCGTCAATGCAGGAAATTTATAAGCAATAGCTCATCTAGGAGCTTTATTAGTATTTCCTAATATCTGATACAAATTTAAATCATTCACCTTAACAACAATCCCATCAATTTCATAAGGTAAGTCATTTCTAATTGCCTGATACTTTTTGATATATTCTCATACTTGATCAATATCGTGACATAATTTCCATTCTTTATTAACATTAAAATGATATTTTGCTAACTGTTCTAATGCTTGACTATGAGTTTTAATGCCGTCTTTAAAAGCATCAACATAATAATAAAGAAACGCATTTAATTTTCTTTTAGCAATAATTGTCTTATCCAATTGTCGTAATGTTCCTGCAGCAGCATTTCTTGGATTGGCAAACAAAGGTAAAGTTATTTTTTTTTGCTCTTGATTTAAAGTTTGAAAATCTTTTTTACTTAAAAAAACTTCTCCACGAATTTCTAATTTACTAACAGAACAATGCTTTAAAATTGTTGGAACTGTTTTTATTTCTTTTAAATTTTCAGTAATATCTTCACCTAATGTCCCATCTCCTCTTGTTGCTGCTAATTTTAATTTAGCATCTTGATAACTAATAGTAATTGAAAGACCATCAATTTTTAACTCACAAACATAACTAACATCAGGTTTTTCAGTAATCTTCTTTATTTGTTGGTCAAATTTGATTAAATCTTCTTGATTAAAAGCATTAGCCAAACTTAACATTGGAACTATATGAGCAACTTTTTTTGAATTAGAAGTTGTTATAATTGCTCCTACTGTTTTAGTTGGTGAATCACTTTTAACAAATTGTGGATATTTTTTTTCTAATGCAACTAATTTATGATAGTACTGATCATAAATATTATCACTAACTGAAGGTTGATCAAGCAAATAGTATTCATAATTTCATTGTTTGATTTTATTAACTAAATCATCAATTTCTTTTTTTATCAGTTTTAAATTCACTTTATTCATTACTTATTTTACTCCATTACCATTAGTAATATTAAAATTAACACTATTAGTACTACTAATTATAGTATCATTAAGACTAACTTTATAACTTTGAAATAATTTTTGATATTCTTCAGTAAAATTTAATAAAAGTTGATTCTTACTTGAATAACGATTAATTAATAAATGTAAATAATGATGGTCATTATTAGCAGCTAATTCCTGCTGATAAAAATTATTATTACTACGTTTCTGATTAAAATAAACATTTAAAATTTTAAAATTATGTGACAAATAATTACGAATATTTTTTAGATACTCTAATTGTTCTAACAAAATATCTGAACTATTATATTCATTAAGCCCAAAATATTTAGCAATCTTTTTTAAATTATCATCATTTAAAGTTTGTAACAAATTCATAATTGACTCAAATGACATAACCTCAATTAAACTGCGAATTGTCTTTGACTTCAAAATACCATTACGATGATACTTATAATAGCCAGTTCTAATAACTCTTCTTGCTGTTCTTAATTTTTTTAAATGCTCTTGATTAAGAAAATAACTATTCTCAAGATTTTGTAGTTCATTAATGAACGTTTGACGTAATAAAACATTTTTTAATGAATTTTCAATCATAAATAAATGCTTTAAATATAATAATCGTAAATCAACATTTAATAATAATAATTTTTTTAAATCATGATTAGGATAAGTTTTTTTTAATTGCTCTAAATATTTTTCATCAACAATATTTTCTGCTATCCATCTCTCTGATAGACCCATGTTCTAACCCCTAATTTTGTAAATACCAACCTTTGGTATATCTGTTTCTGAATTTGTGTTTGTTGTAAATTTTTGCTTTTTAATTAATTCTTGCTCTAATAAATCATCAATGTTGTTACGATTAACTTGAAAAGTAGATGTTAAGTCAAAAGTTTGAGAAAAACTATTAATTTGACTTGGTGGTACATCTTTAAACAATTCTCGCATTTCTTTTTCATATTTCTTATTTTTTTCTTCTTTTTTCTTAAATAGATTTTTAAAGAAACTACTAAAGTTAAATATTAATCAAAATTGCTTAAAGTTAATTGTCATACCCAGAAATAATACTAAACTAATACTTCCTAATAAAGTATAACCAAATATTGTTAGTGTTAATTTTGGTTTACGAATATTATTAACAGGAGGATAAGCATTAAATAAGTATAAATAATTAAAGAGAATTGCAATTAATACTGGTAAAATTAAAATCAGATTATTTTGAACAATATAACGCAAATCACTATTATAAGTTAAATTTTTTCAAACATATACTCAAATTGAAATAAAACGATAAACTCAACCAATAAAAACTGAAAACATAATCATATATAATGCTCAATCACGATACCCTGTTGCTGATAAACTTCAACCAAGACTAACTCCCAAAATTAAAACAATTAAAGCTTGGATATAAGAACTTCAAATTGTTTCTTTATGTCTAACAGTCGCATTAAGAATAACTCTTCCTGGTTCAGTAGCTACTTCAATAGCATTTTTTAATGATAAAAATAAAATAAAAGTTGGACTAGATAAGAAAAAATCAAAAAAGATTGCACTATTTGTTTTTTTATAGTCAATATACTGTACGCCATAGATAGAACTAATTAAGTATTGAGAAATAATAAACTGAAAAATAAAACAAAAAGCAGCTACCATATAAGAATACATTTCAAATCTAATATAAGTTGATCAACGAATTCTACCACTCTTAGCAATTCAATAACCAAAAACTTCTCTAAAAGAACTAATAAGAGTTAAAGCAATACTTCTAATTGTTGTTGCAATAAGTAAATAATAAGAATAAATTGTTGTAAACGACAATGTTAAAAAAAATGTTACTAGTATAATATCAATATTAGAAATTACTAATTCAGGCAATCTACTTAAAGTAACTCATCAAGATTGTTTTAACAAGCGCTTTTGCTTAATTCATTTTTTATGTTGTAATCATGGATATTCAATTTTAATAATGATATAAGTTACAACCGCCTTAATGACACCACAAATAAAATAAGCAAAAAATGGTACAAAAAATGGCATTTTTGGAACTAAAAACAATGAAATTAAAAAAATATACATAATAATTTCACTAAAAATAAAAACCAAACGATTTAAATATCCCTTTTGATCAGATTGAATTAAATTTTGATAAGCTCCAGCAAAATAAAAGAAAATTAATTCTTTTGAAGACAAACATAAGATAACAATTGCTAGTTCTCAATAAGCAATATCAACATTAAAACCAATAAAAATTCTTGGTGTTAAACCTTTTAATAAAGCAACAAGAAAAGCAATACTAATAACAATAACTAAATAAATTTTCCCTGTACGTTGATAATTTTTTCTTGTTGTGTTGACAATATCATTAACAGTATCATAATCACCATTTTGTAAAGGTCTATACAAAGAAAACATGGTAATTAAACCAAGCCCACCTTCAGCTAATGATAAATAAGCTAAAAAAGAAATAATAACTCGAATTAATCCAACAAATTGATCTTCATAGTGAGTATTAATTACAAAAAGAAAAGTAAATTGAAATATTGAAATAATAATTGTCATTATTACTCCAATTAGAGTATTAAAAACACCTTTTCTTGTTGACATTACTTACTCCTAACTAATTTTTATAAAGATATTTTATCAGATTTTAATTTTATCATATTAAATCCTCTTTCTAGATTTAAAAAATGAAAAGACTCTTAAAATCTATCTATCAACAAAACACGATATGATTAAATTTAAGCAACCATATCGTGTAAAATATTAGTAATAATTCTTATTATTTATCAGGATAATAGATTATAAAAATAGAACCTAATTTAAATGACCCAATAATTTATTATTAGAATTATAATATCATTGAAATTTAATTGTTCTATATCCATAATGTGTTAATATGTTGCTAAAGCCCAATTAGTTTAGTTAAGATATTAAAATTCCATTTTAAATTTTTAATAGCCTATTCATAATCTCATTCTGAAGGTACTTAACCTTAAAAAAATAACTTCTAAATTTGGACTATGACAAATACCAGTCTTATTACCTTTTTATAATAACCATAATCATTGAGTTTATATTTAGTATAACTATTATTATATTTACTAGTAATATTGAGCTAATACTTGTACTGGCTAAAGTTATAATACTTAATATAGTTAATAACTTTTTTAATCCCCTAGATTTTTATTTTGCCATAGTTAAATAATTAAGCTCCCATTTCTCCCTCCTCTTACATTTAAACTTACATTCCTTATTATATTATCTTTTTATAAAATTTATAAGCAAATATTATAATTATTATTATTTTTCTTTAAAAATCTAAAAAGTTTTGACTTTTTAATTATTTTTAAAGATATTTTTTCAAAGTTTGATTAAATTAAAATCCAATTTACTTTTATTAATTACAAAGTTAAACTAACGATTAATCAAACATTTAATTTAACGCAAGTTAATTTGTAATTTTAATACTTATTTTGCTTTTAATTTAAAATATAAAATAGAAGCTTTAAAAAATGAATAAGTTTATATTTTAAATTAAATAAATTTACTATATTTTATCATATTTACAGGTATATTTTAATTTAATTATACTGTTTTAAATATAAAAACTATAAATAATTTTCAACTATTAATTTTTCCAATTTATTTTGCATAAAAGGCAAAATAATTTTCTTTTGATTCAAATACACTAATGGCTCAGATAAATTTTGAAAAGTTAGATAATAAGCAAATAACATAATTTGATCTTTTAGTTGATATTGTGAACCATATTTTTTATCACCAACTATTGATAAATCCAAATATGATAATGTTGCACGAATTTGATGTTTTCTTCCTGTTACTAATTGACATTCAAGTAAAGAAAAATTACCAATCATTTTTAATAACTTAATTATTGTTTGACAACTCTTACTATTATTAACTTTCTTTTTTGAAAAAATCATTTTTTGATGCAACTCATCTTTAAAAATAAATCCACTAACAACCATGTCTTTAGTTAACTTACCTTCACAAACAACCAAATATTTTTTAATAATATCATTATTTGCTTGAGCTTTTGCTAAACTTTGCTGAGCTAATCTAGTTTTAGGATAAATTACTAATCCTTTAGTTAATTTGTCTAAACGATACTGATGACTAATAGTAAATGTTTGACTATTAAATAAATTTGCTTCTTTTTGTAATAAATAATAACGAACAATATTATCTAATGATTTATTAGTTGGACTATGAGTTACAACCCCATGTTCTTTAAGAACAACTAAAATATTTTTATCTTGATAAATTATTTCTGGTTTAATTTCTGGATTAATTAATTTTTCTTTTGTTGCTAAAGTTAATTTCTGATCAAAAATTAAAATCACATCATCTTTATGAATTAAATATTTAAAATTAGTTACTCTCTTATTGTTAACTTTAATTTTTTTCTTATAAAATAAATGATAAATTTTTGATAGAGATTCATTTTTAAAACTTTTCTTTAAAAAATTAAGTAAAGTTTGATTACTATCATGTTCTTTAATAATTAATCTAATCATAATATTTATTCCATTGAACGAACTAATTGAATTAGTGCAACAGTATTCCATAACATATGTAGACCAATTGTATAAGTTGTATTACCTCTAGTACAAATAAATAACAATGGAAACATAGTACCTGCTGCTAAGTAACTAAAAAAATGATTTCAATCACCATTATTCATAACATGCATAGCAGGGAAATAAACCAAAGAAGCAGTAAAAGCAACCCATTTATGACGAACAATACTAAATATTCCATAACGACAAGAAATTTCTTCATTAATTGGTGCTAAAAAAATTACACCTAAAATTAAAGCAAAAATTCCTAAAGGTGTTTTTGCAATTGATTTTAATACTTTTTGATTAATACTATCATTCTTAACTAAAAAATCACTACTATTTATAATATTATCAAATACTAACTTAAAAATAAAATTTAATCATGAACATATTGCTAAAAAAATGAGAATTCAAGTTAATAAATCTAATTTAGCTTCTTTTAAAGTTGCAATAATCTGTTTTCTTAAAGATTTATTAGTAAAAATAACTATCAAAGAACCTATAAATTGAATTATTATTGGAACTAAAAAACCTAATGATGCAGTAGGTTTTTTAGAAATTGCTTCAATAAAATTACTTAAAGAAATACCAATAAAACCAAAAATAAATAAAGTATATGCAGCTCATGCCCCTCTTTTAGTCATAGCATGTCAGTCAACAGCAAAACCAATAGCCATACCAATGATTGGTACTAAAAACATAATTAATGGTTCAAGATGAATTCATGGACTAGGCAAGTTATCATTAACTGAATGAACATGAAAGACATAATTTTTAATCAAACTATAAATAATTGGTATAACAATAAAACTAACTAAATATACTATCGTGACATATCAATTAGCATTTTTAAAATTAAAAGGATAGTCATGATTAGAACTAATTTCTTTGCTAGTAAAATATTTTTTACATAAATCATTCAATTTAGATTTTGACTTCACAGTTTTAATAGTACTTTCAATCATTAAATTACCATTCCTTGCTTATAAAAAAGTAACAAAAATCGCTTTGATTTAAGTATAGCATATAGTAAATTATTAATAAAATTATTATTTAACTTTAATAAATAAACGAAACTAAAAAATATTTTTCTTATCTTTTTTTAATATATTGTTATAATTACCATATAAAATAATAGTGATATTAAGTAAAAATAAAAATAACTAAAGATTTCTTCAACCCAGGTGAAAATCAATAATGAAATGAAAACACATATGAGTATTTTTATGGCCACTAACTTTGTTAGCAATTTTTATTATTACTTTAATAAATCATAGCCCATATTTTTTATTAGGGGGGTCAAGTTCAGTAGCTCCTATAATAGAAGAATTACTAACTAAATATCCTAATAATCATAAAAATGGTGACTTTAATTATGCTAGTTCTGCTTCATCTGGTGCTCCTTTAAGAGTTAAAAACAGTTTATTTGGAATTGGTTGATTGTCAAAAGAATATACAACTGATGATACTAATCTTTTTACTTTTCAAATGATGAGCGATGGATTAGTCATTGTTTACAATTTACCAGCAGAAAATTTAGAAAAACCCAATGTATTATTAGATTTTAGTCCTGAAAAAGTACAACAATTATATCTACATAATAAAAGTTGAAAAGAAATTTTTCCTAGTGAAATTAAAACTGATATCACTGTAAAACCTTTTACTAGACCAAATGGTTCAGGAACAAGAGATATCTTTGATAAACAAGTACTTAATCAAACAACTTATTATAAGGCTAATACAGTTGATTCAAGTAGTGCTATGTTAAATCTAGATCCTGGTAGTATCGGCTATACTTCTTTTGCTGATTTTGTTCAAGCAAAAGAAACTTTTGTTAATATAGGAAGTTGAAAAGGTATAAAAGCAACTTTTGAAAATATTAAAAATAAAACTTATAAGTTATCAAGACCTTTTACTGGTTTAATTAATTATCAATATAAGTACAAGAAAGAAATTGCTTATCTTTTAAAATGAATTTTTGGATTTGATAGTGAGGTTGAAGCAATTTTTAAAAAATTTGGACCAAGAATTGAACTTAATGATCCAGTTAACTTGAAATTAAAAACATGATTAGAAAGCTGAAAATAAGGAGAAAATTGTGAAAACAAAAGCAAAACAACTATTTTGGCAAAAAATTAATTTTTTCAATCGAAAAGATAAAAATGTTTTTATCAGTGAAGAAAAAAAAAACTTACATGATTTAATTGCAAAAATTATTATTTGATTCTTTTTGCTACTAGCTTTAGCAATATTTGCAACTCTAATTGGATTTGTTATTTCACAATCAGTTGAAGCATTTAAAAAATATGGATTTAGAAATCTTTTAATCGGCAACAAATGAGCACCATCAGATAATCCTCCTTCATTTGGGGTACTACCATTTATTACTGCAACCTTTTGAGTTTGTTTGTTCTCAATGATTTTAGCAATCCCATTAGGAATTCTTTCTTCATTATTTATTTGTGAATTCTTACCAAAAAGAATTAAAAAAATTAGTCAAACATTTATTGAATTACTTTCTGGAATTCCTTCGGTTGTTTTTGGAACTTTTGGATTAATGGTTATTGGACCAATCTTTGTTAAAATGGGGGCACCAACAAAACAAAATATGATGACAGCAAGTTTTATTTTAGCTTTAATGGCACTACCAACAATTATTTCTCTATCAATTAACGCTATTAATGGTGTTGCTAAATCTTATCGCTATGCTTCACTAGCATTAGGTATCAGTCAATCTAACACAACTTTTAAAATTGTTCTTAAAACAGCGCTAACAAAAATAATTGGAGCTGTTATCTTTGGATTTGGTCGAGTAATTGGAGAAACAATGGCTGTTATTATGATTGCTGGTGGTAGTGTCTTTTCTCCTGATACCAAAAATGGGCCATTAGCATTCTTCTTTTCTTCAATCACCACTCTAGCAGGAATTATTGGAATTGAAATCAATGAAACAACTAATAACTTTCATACTTCTGCTTTATATGCAATTGGTATTTTCTTATTTATTATTGTAACAATTATTAATATTGCTGTTTTATTAATTTATAAAACTCATGATTATCGCTTAAAAAAAATCCGTAAAGAAAAAGTAGTTAATTTAAAAAGTTTAAATTTAAGTGAAACTAAAATGAAATGAATTATTTATCAAAAAACAGTCAACAAACGATGATATCATCAAACTACAGATCATCTTCGTGTTGGTTGTATGGCTTTTGCTTGAGTTATAACAATGGGTTTAATTTTATGAATTATTGGAGATATTATTTTAGAGGGTATCTTTAATTTTCATGCTGCAACTGGTGAAAGTATTTGAAATTTTCAAATAACTAAATTCTTCACTATTACTACAGACCCAATAACTGGCCGAGGCGGCTATGTTTCTTTATTAGCAACTACTTTTCTTTTAGTTATTGTTGCTATAACTATTGCAATGCCAATTGGTATTATAATTGCAATTTATTTAACTGAATATAGTAATGATAAAAAAAATAAATTTGCTAATTTTATTCGATTCATTCTTAATACTTTGGTTTCAACACCTTCAATTATTTATGGAATGTTTGGTCTAGTTTTATTTATTGATTTTTTTGGATTTGGCTTTACAATTATTAGTGCAGGACTAACCTTAACAATTGTTGTTCTACCAGTAATTATCAAAGCTGTTGAAGACTCTTTAAAGGCCGTCCCTAATGAATTTCGTGAAGCTTCTTTAGCTTTGGGAGCTAATAAAATTACTACAATTTTAAAAATAGTATTACCTAATGCTTTATTAGGAATTATTACAAGTATGATTCTAACAATGGGAAGAATCATTGGTGAATCAGCTCCAATTTATTTAACATTAGGTTCAACGCTACAATTTCCCAATAAAGGATTCTTAAGTTCAGGGCAAACTCTAACAACTCATATAATTTTCTTAAATAAAGATTCTCCCCTATCAAATAAAATTAATTTAATGTATGAAACTGCTTTTATAACAATTGTCTTAATTTATTTATTAAACTTTTCAGCAAAATATTTTGCTAAAAAAACTAACAATACTTCAGGAGCAAAAACAAAATGCATAATTGACTTGATAAAATTAAAACTAAGCAAAAGAAAAAACAAATAAAGAAAAATAAAGTACATCATTTTATTAGTAATCTTAAAAACAAAGAGCTTAAAAATAAAAAGCAAGTAGACCCAGTTCATAAAGAAAAATCACTAGACAATAAAGTTTTTAAAATTAAAAACTTAAATTTTTACTATGATAATGGAAACAAACAAGCTTTATATGATCTCAATTTAGAAATTAAACGTAACAAAGTAACTGCCTTAATTGGACCTAGTGGCTGTGGTAAATCAACTTTACTAAGAACTTTAAACCGAATGAATGATTTAATTGATGGAATTAAAATCACTGGTGAAATATTATTTAATGAACAAAATATTTATGAAAGTAAAAAAAATGTCATTACTTTAAGAACCAAAGTTGGGATGGTATTTCAAAAAGCAAATCCTTTTCCCATGTCAATATATGACAACATTGCTTATGGACCAAGAAATCAAGGAATTAGAAACAAAAAGATGCTAAATCAAATTGTTGAAGACTCTTTAAAACAAGCAGCATTATGAGAAGAAGTATCAAGTCATCTTTATAATTCAGCTTTATCTCTATCTGGGGGCCAACAACAACGTTTATGCATTGCCCGTGCTTTAGCTTTAAAGCCAGAAGTGTTACTAATGGATGAACCAACTTCAGCTTTAGATCCAATTGCTTCTGCTAAAATTGAAGAATTAATCAACCAATTAAAAAAAGAATATACAATTATTATTGTTACTCATTCAATGCAACAAGCAGCAAGAGTATCTCATCAAACAGCATTTTTCTTAAATGGTAAATTAATTGAATTTAATGATACAAAAAAACTATTTTCTCGACCTGACAAAAAACAAACAGAAGAATATATCACTGGGCGTTTTGGTTAAATTTAACTAACAAAATAAAAAAGGAGTAATAAAAAATGCTAACAAACAAAAAACATTTTGATGATCAAATTAAAAAATTAAAAGAAGATTTACTTAAATTATTATTAAATGTCAAAAAAGAACATGAAATAGCATTACTTGCAATTCAAAAACATGAATATGATGTTTCAAAACAAATCATTGAAAATGATCAAGAAATTAGAAAAGTTGCTGAAGGCCTAACAACAACAGCAATTTGAAGAATAGCTTCTCAACAACCATTTGCAACTGATTTAAGAACAATTATTGGCTATATTAATATCATTCGTGATTTAGAACGCATTTCTAATTATGCAAAACATATTTCTAAGTTTAACGTAAAATACAAGCCAGAAACAGAATTAGTTAAAAAAATTAATAATTTAATGTCCACAGCTTTTGAAATGATGGATTTAATTGCTAAAGCAATTGATGAAGAAGATATCAAACCAGCATATGAAGCAGTTAAAAAAGATAGCAAAATTAATGAATCATATAAAAATGCTATGAAAAAAATAATAAATAATTTTCCTAAAATTATCAAAGATAAAGAATTAGTAGAACAATATACTGTTGGTATCCAACAATTAAAATATATTGAAAGACTTGGCGACCATTTAGTCAACATATGTGAAACTATTGCTTATATCATCAAAGGTAAGTTTTACGATTTATCTCTATCAGCTGAAGAGTAATAAAAAAGTAATTTTTACTTTAAAGTAAAAATTACTTTTTTATATGTCTAACTTAATATACAAGCAATACTATATCCCTTTCTAAGATTAAGTAAGGGTTCTATTTCCATTTTTCTTCCAAATCAAAATTTTAATAATAAAAATAAATAATTTAACAAACTCAAGAAAAATTTAAAAACTAATGTCAAGTTTTAATTACTTTTAATAAAAAACAGTTTTGATTAAATTATAGGATATTTAAACTCCCGTGAAAAAATAATAAAGTACAAAGCTAAAAAACGAAAATCTAACTAAATTTCCTTTCATCAATCTCTGCTAATTTAAATTCTAAACTCTACACTTCAATATTCCATTTATTAGGGACAACAGCAAAACCAATTGTATTATTTCCAGTGTGAGTTTGTAAAATATTACATAGGAGTTCAATTTTAATTCTTTTAAAGCCTAATTCCTCTGCTTTGGCAATTGCCTTATCAAGAAGCTTTTGATCACATCAACCATTAATAACATACAATGTCTGTTCAAAAACATTTTTTGTTCTTTCAATCACTAACTCCAACATTTCTTTAATAGCATGAGCCATAGTACGTTTAATTTTTTGATTTTTAATTTTTTCTTTACAAGAAATAACTGCTTTTAATCTTAAAAAGCTAGCAACATGAGCTAAAGAACTAGGAATTCTACCACCACGAACTAAGAATGATAAATTATCAGGAGTGATAAAACATTCATAAGTTTGTCTAAATTCATTCAAAGCAGTAATAATTTCTTTGATACTATATTTTTCTTTTGATAATTTTAAAGCAATTAAAGCCATTGCTTTTAACGGTACAGAAGCAGCACCTGTTTCATAAATTACAACTTTATCTTGAAATTCTGGTTCTTTTTGTAAAACAGAAGCATTATCATACTGCCCAGAAGCAGTTTTAGCAATTGGCAAAAATAATATTTTTTCATATTTTTTTAAAGCTTGAGTTCAATAGTTACACAATTTTTCTCTATTAGTTTGACTAGTTTTGATAAATTTATCTTCTTTAATCATTGCTTGATAAATTGCTTTACTATCAATATCAACATGATTATCCTCATAAACTTGATTATCTTCAGCAATAATTACTAACGGTACAACAATAAGATCAGAATATTTTTCAAGTTCTTCTAAACTAAATCCTGTTGCTGAATCAGTAACAATACCAATTTTATTTTTCATTAAAACACTCCTTAACTAAATTAATAAAATTAACAAATTTTTCTTAAATTATAACAAATTTATATTAATTAAGATACATAATATTTAAGATACATAATATAATAAGATAAATATTTTAAAATGACTCTAATAATTAAGAGTCATTTTAAAAAATATTATTTAATTTAATCTTATTAAATACGTTCTTTTCTTAAACTTTTTAAAGTACGAGCAGTAACAAAAACTACCTTACCATTAATTCGAATTTTTTGTAAGTTAGGATTTCATTTTCTTTTAGTTGCATTCATTGCATGTGAACGATTATTCCCTGAAAGTGGACCAATGCCACTAATTGCACATTTTCTTGCCATAACTTTTTTGCTCCTTTCACTTTTTAACTTATATATGATATCATATTTTCATTAAAAATAAAAAAAGAGTAAAAAAATATTTCAATTTTTTGCTAAAATTAGTTCAAAATATGTTATAAATAATTGTGTACTTTTTTCTTAATTTGGAGGGAATAAATTAATATGAATAAACAAAATAAAGAAATTTATACTGTACAAATATTTGATAAAGCAAAAGTAGGACTACATGCAAGACCAGTAGCTAAAATTGTTGCCATTACAAATGACAAAAAATATCATGATACTACTGTTGAAGTAGTAAAATTAGATAATAATGTAGATCTTAATAATACAATTCAATTTACAGGAAATGAACCAAAAGCAAATGGAAAATCAATTTTAAGTTTCATTGGTTTAGCAGTTAAAAATGAAAACAAAATTGCTTTTGTTATTGAAGGGCCAAATGGTAAAGAAATTATTGAAGCAATTAAAAAAGTTTTAAAAGAAGAAAACTTAATTGCATAATTAAGGAAGAAAAAATGACTGAAAAAAATAATCAAATAATTATTACTAAACAAGGTTTACAAGAATTAAAAGAAGAACTAAATAACTTAATTAATTTCAAACGTGAAGAAATTAAAGAAAGATTAAAAGCTGCTCGTGCTGATGGTGATTTATCAGAAAATGCTGATTATACTAGTGCTCGTGAAGAACAAGCTAAGAATGAAGCGCGAATCCAAGAATTAGAAATTATTATTGCTAGTGCAGTAATTATTGAAGAACAATGTGGTAATAAAAAAAATAACTCAATTCGTGTTGGTTCTTGAGTAACAATTTGTCAAGTTAATGGAAAAGATAATCAAATAGTAAAAGATACAGAAGAAAAATTTAAAATTGTGGGTTCAATTGAATCTAATCCTTTTGAAGGATTAATTTCTAATGAATGCCCACTTGCAACATCAATTTTAAGTGCTACTGCTACTACTGGAGATATTATTGAAATCAAAGGAGTTAAAAATCCTTACAAAGTAAAAATCTTAAAAATAGAAAATTAATTTAAATAAAAGAGATTGTCCTTAAGGACAATCTCTTTTATTTATTATCAATTATTTCTTTAGTAATATATTTGTCTTTATACTCTTGATTAAAATCAAAAGCAGCATCTAATTCAGCTTGTAATTCTGGCTTTTCTTTTAATCGTTTATTATATTTTGGTAAGTAGTATCAACGATATCAACAAACAGCAAAAATAAAACTTCCTAAGATAAAGATAACTTCAATAATTACTGCAACAATTGGTGCAGAAGTAGCATCAGATTTTTGCATTGCTTTAATTGTTCCTATAATTAAAGCATAATAGTGTCAAACCAGTGTTAGTCCTAAAAAAACAAACACAAGCGGAAATACAATTTTTTCATATCAATTTAATTTAATTTTTTTAGTTAACGCTAACTTCAATACAACAGTTAACACCATCATGTAAACAAAAATTGTTACAAATGAAGATGCAGAAGTTAATGATGAAATATTAAATGCTGAATTATATTCTTGACCAGGATGAGCTAATAATCAAAATCCCTTAATTAAATCAGGAATAACTAATCATAAAATAATCATCACTGTAGTAATAATTAGATTTAAAATTGCTGCTTTAACTGGAATCCCATCATCATTCAGTTTAAATAAACGATCTGAAATATATCCTTCCTTTGATAGTGGCTGTAAAACTGTACCACCATATAAAGCATTTTGCATTGCGACATTAATTTTTAAGGCCAAACCACTAATAATCATAATAATTGGTCCACCATAAACAATGACCTTATTAGTAAATGGTCCTCATGCTCCCATATTCATGTTTTGCTTAAATTCTTTATAAGCTAAAAAGAAAATAAGTGAAATAATAATATAAAATATTGTTGAAATTAAAATAATTAATGTAATTCCTTTTCCAATATTTTTTCCTGGATTTTCAATGTTCTCACCAGCTGTAGCAAAAATTTCAAAACCAGCAAAGAAAAAGAAACATGATGTAAAGGTATTCATAAAACCAGCAAATGATAGTTGACTTTTTGATGTTCAATGTTGTCAATTTGCATTACCATTCACAAAAGCTAATGACAAAGCTGCAAGAATTAAAAATCCAGCAGTTGCTCATTTAATAATTCCTGTTCCATGGGCAAGCTTTTTATATCATTTAATACCAAAGAAGATAACTGAAGCTGCTGTTAAATAAATTGCAATTCCAATTATATCTAAATAAAAATCTCCAAAGGGTCCTCAATGAATAGTGTATCATTCATTACCAATAAATTCAGATGAAAACGTTCCTCTAATCAACATCATAATTTGAATTGTAATAATAAATGGCAACATTACATATTGCATAAATCCTACAATTCATCCTAAAAAACGGCCAAATGTTGTTCTTACATAAATGTAAGCAGCACCATTAGTATTTGAATTATGAATCTTTGACATTTTAGCAAAAGCTCAAGCACAATTACCAGCAATAAATCCAATAACTAAAAATACTCAAATAGCATGGATACCAATAGAATCAGTATTACCAATATTTGATAAAATTGCAAAATTACCAACAAAGCCAATTCCTACTGTATAATTAAAGCCTAATCAAATGAATTCTTTTAAGGATAATTTCTTTTTCAAGACTTTCCTTTTCATTTATTGTCCTCCTCATTTTAGATAAATATATAAAAATATTTATATATTCGTTTATTTTATCATTAATCAATAAAAATAAGCAAGCAAATCAGAAAATTCTGGATAGTTAAAAACATTTTAGTAGAGTATTTTGTGGAATTACAATCAACACTAAAATTGGATATTCAACAATTAGAAGACTTACTAATTTAGAAGAACTATCTTAAACTTGCTTTAATTTTCAACTAAATAGAGAAAAATAAAATAGAGAAAACATGAGTTCTATTTTTCTTCTAACTAACAATCAAAATAAAAGACAAAAAAATAAAAACTAACCTAATTGAAAAAGACTAAAAGCAATTCAGTCTTTTTCAACCTTTAAATCTCTCTATTAAACTTCATATATAAGATATTTTTATTTTAAATTTAAAAAGATAAATTATTTGGTGTTCTAGGGAATGGAATAACATCTCTAATATTACCAATTCCAGTAATCAACATAATTAAACGTTCTAATCCTAATCCAAATCCAGCACTTGGAGCATAACCTCATTTTCTTAAATTAAAATATCATTGCAAATCATCGCCTTCAATTTTAAATTTTTTCTTATTTGCTAACAATTTTTGATAGTCATCTTCTCTAACTGAACCACCAATTAATTCACCAATGCCAGGAACTAATAAATCCACTGCTGCAACAGTTCTTTGTTCTGGATGATTTTGATCAATAGGATTTGCTTTCATATAAAAAGCTTTAATATCTCAAGGATAATTAGTAACAAAAATTGGTCCTTTAGCAATTTCTTCACACAAATATCTTTCATGCTCAGATTGTAAATCCATACCTCATTTAATATCATTAAAAACAAAATGTTTTCCTTGATCTTTTGCTTTAAGCAATAAGTTAACTACTTCTGTATAAGTAATTACTTTATAAGATTCTGCTTTTGTTAGCATTGTTAGTCTTGAAATCAAATCTTCACTTTGTTGAGAATTTTCTGTTGAGTCTTTTAATTTATTATTGAAGAATTCCAATTCAACTTTACAATTGCTAAGAACATTCCCAACAACATAAATTACCATATCTTTTGCTAATTTAATAATATCTTCTAAACTAGCAAATGTTACTTCTGGTTCAATCATTCAAAATTCTGCAGCATGACGAGTGGTATTTGAATTCTCAGCGCGAAAAGTAGGACCAAAAGTGTAAACTTTCTTAAATGCTTGAGCATAAGCCTCAGCATTCAATTGTCCACTAACAGTTAAAGATGCTTTTTTAGCAAAAAAATCTTTATTATACTGATCATTAGTAATTGTTGTAACAACAAAATTTTCACCAGCCCCTTCTGCATCATTTGCAGTAATAATTGGACTATTTAAATAAACAAACTCAAACTTTTGAAAGAATTGATGAATTGCATAAGAAATTTGATTACGAATTTTAAAAACAGCTAAAAAAGTATCAGTTCTTGGTCTTAAATGAGCTTGCTCACGTAAAAACTCGTAACTATGAGATTTCTTTTGAATTGGATAATCTTGCTCTGCTAAATTAAGAAAATCTAAACTTTGTAATTCTAACTCAAATGGTTGCTGAGTTTTATTAGTAAAAACAATTTTACCAGTAATACTAACAGCACTACCAGTAGTAATTTCTGTTAGTTTCTTTCATGATGAATTATCAACCTTATAAACAACTTGTAAAGTTTTTAATGTACTTCCATCATTAATGTCTAAAAATCCAATTTTACTACTATTACGATTTGATTTAACTCAACCTTGCACTGTTACTATCTTATCTTTTAGGTCACTATTATATAATTGTTTAATTGATATTAACATGCTTAAAACTCCTTACTTTAATTACTTTAATTTCAATTTTTTTATTTATTATATCCTAATTAATAATATATTATAATATTAGAAAGAAAAATATTGCTATTTTTTTGAAATTAGGGAGTAAAAAATGAAAAAATGAGTCAAAGTAATTAAAGCTAATTTTATGTATGGAATCAGTGAACCTTGATGCAATGATGAAGGTGTTGCTGTTTTACCTTTTATTTATCAATACAATCAATATTGATTTCTTTTAATTAATGAAGTAAACCCTTTATTTGAAGGCAGAGCACACCAAAATTATGGAACTTTAACTGGAGGTTGTAAATCAAAAATTGATCCATTAACAACAGTTAAAACTGAACTTTTAGAAGAAACTGGAATTAATGTTAGGAAAAATGAAGATGTTTCTTTCTATAATTTAGGTAGTTATTATGCTAATAAAATTAATGTTAAAATTTGACATTTATATGCCATTGACCTTACACCATTAAATTTAAACCTTCAAGAAACTTACTTTGGTAAAGGAGATGGCTCAGTTGGTGAAAAAAATATTAATGGCATTTTTATCAATGAAGCTGATCTTGGTCAAACTAATGATAGTTTTGCTTTAGCAATTTATGGTAAATTAAAATTAGAAAATATTATTAGTAACAGTAATCATATAATTAAATAGTTCTTAACAAAAGGAAATACTAATGAAACAAAACTATCAACTAAAATCATTAAATGAAACAAAACTACTAGCAAAAGCAATTAGCAAAATTGCTAACAAAGATATTTATTTATTACTAAGTGGCCAATTAGCTACTGGCAAAACACAACTAACAAAATTTATTGGTTCTGAACTAGGTGTAACAACAATAATTAACTCACCAAGTTTTGTTATTTTAAATCAATATGATACAAAACATGATTGAAAATTAATTCATATTGATGCTTATAGGTTAAATAAGGATAATGATTTTAATGAATATTTTGAACTAACAATAGGAAATTTTACTATTATTGAATGACCAGAAAAAATTAATTGAAATTTTAATACCAATCAACATATCATCATTCATTTTAATCTAATTGATAATTTTAGATCAATAAATATTGAAGCAAAAAATCTAACAAAAGAACAAGAACAAATTTTAATAAATTTTCTCAACTAAAAAAGCAGGTTTGATGAATACCTTAACCTGCTTTTTTTAAATATTTAAATTTACTTAGATTATCCTCCAAAATAATTTTGCATTACTCAATTAATAAAATCTTGATTAACAATGTTAAAGTTTTTATAAATTTCTAAAGTCCTCAAAGTAAAATTTTGATTATCAAAACGATAGTAAGGACTTAAAAATACAACTAAAATAGCAAATAATACTAATAAACCAATTGCAACAGGACTAAAAGCATAAAATACAGTTAATTTACGATTATGATAACTAACAACTGCTCCAAGCAGTCATCCTGAACCAATAGCAATCATTCAATATAATAAAGTAATTACCTGCATACCACTAAAAAACATTCAAAATAATAACATAAATATAAATGTGAAAGCAAGTTTAGCCATAACTTGTGATTTAAACAAACGATAATTTCAAATAATGGGAATCATAGCTCCAATTGAAATCAAACTCAAAACTTCAAAACCATTCATAAATTGAATATGATCAACAGTTGTTTGCATAACTCCAGTTAAAATCACTGCTGAAATTCAAATAATTAATGATTTTCATAATCCATAAAATCCTTCAATATAACGTCCAACACGATAAAACATTCATAATGAAAAGATTAATGCTAAAGAATCTAACTGTACTAAAGGATAAGTTAATCATCTTCAATATTGATGGGCACCAAAAACAAGATTACGATATGAAGCACCAAAGACCAAATTAATTATATTAAAATCTAAACCAGATTGAAAAACATTAGGACTACTACGTATAATAACTGAAAAAATCACATAAGAAGCGACTGGTAAAACAAAAATTAATCAAGTAATCACTAAATGAGGATTAGTTGATTTTAAAAGAGCATCTTTTAAAAAGCGACGATTTTGAAAATTTATTTTTTTTCAATTTTTTTGTCTTGCAGAAAGTTCTGTAGATTCTTCATCTTGTTTTTCTTCATCGTGATATTTTTCTAAAGTATCAGTTTTAATTACTTTTGTTATTGAAGGAAAAATCTTTTTCAATTCATGAACAACTTTATTAGGAGTAGCAATAATCATATCTACTACTGGTGATTGACGAAATTCATTTTGTCCATCAGTATTAAGTAGTAAAATCAACATTTTAAAGTTAGTTTCAGATATTACTAAATCCTTTTTTAAAATATCAATTACTTGATCATCTTTAGTTTTTATTTCATTAGCATCATAAATATTTTGTTTAATAACTTTAATTACTTGATATTTCTTACTTTTTTTATTAACTAAATAAACTTTTCCCTTAGCTTCTTCACGAAATTTTTCAGGAACATTAAATGGTTGATAATCTTCAAAGTTAATAAAATAATCAACTAATTGTAAGCCTAAAACATCTAAAATATTTTCTTCCATTTAATTGCCTCTTTCCTTTCTTAATAATTGTACCCTATTTTCAAAAAATTCAGGTAAATCAGATTTAAAAATCATAATTTTTTTTGTTTTTGGATGAATAAAAGTAATTTTATAAGCGTGTAAATATTGACCAAAATTGCTATCTTCAATAGAATACTTACTATATAATGGATCATTAACAACTGGATGATTAATTCACTGTAAATGAACTCGAATTTGATGAGTTCTACCTGTTTCTAATTGACAACCTATTAAAGTATATTGATCAAATCTTTCTAACACTTTAAAATGAGTAACAGCATTTCTAGCATTTATTTCACTAACAGTCATTTTAAGACGACTATGTCTATCACGAGCAATTGGTGCATCAATTGTTCCTGACCTTGAATTAATTCTACCATGAACTAAAGCAATATATTCTCGCTTTATTTGATGATTTTTTAATTCTTGACTTAAAAAATAATGACTTTGATTATTTTTAGCAACTATCAATAATCCTGTTGTTTGCTTATCTAAACGATGAACAATTCCTGGTCTTGTTTCATCAATTGATGAAAGGTTTTTCATATTAAATAGTAGTCCATTAACTAATGTGTTATCAAAATTACCTGCTCCAGGATGAACAACTAAATTATTTGGCTTGTCAACAATAATAAGATCATCATCTTCATAAACAATTGGAATTTCAATTTGCTTTGCTACTAAATCATTTACCATTCTTTGACTATCTGCATAAGAAATAAAAATAATCACTTCATCATTTTGCTTTAGTAATTTTTTTGAACTAGTTACAACTATATCATTTACTTTTACTTGTTTTTGAGCAATCAAATTACTAATAAAAGTTCTTGAATAACCTTGATCATGCAAGACTTGAGCTAAAAATTTATCAAGTCTAATTTCTTGCTCTAAATGATAATGAAAACTATACTTTTTTATTTTGCTTTCCATACTTTTGTTGCACTTTCTTTTCTTTTTTATCATTAATAATTGCTTTTATTGTTTCAACAACTAAAAAAACAACGATAATAATAATGCCAACTGTAATAAAAATATCAGCAATATTAAAAATTGTTTTTGGTTCAAATAAATCTCATTTTAAAAAATCAATGACTCCACCACTATATTTAAATCGATCAATTAAATTGGCAATTGTTCCTGCCATAATAAAAGTAATGCCAACAATATTAGTAGTTGACTTACTAAAAATTCATCAAACTAATAACACAGAAGCAACCAAAAAAGCACAAGAAATTAATAGTACAGTTTTATTTTGATTAAGGCCAAAAGCTGAACCATAATTAATGACATATTGTATGTTAATAAATCCAGGTAGAAAATTACTTTCAACATCTTTATCTAAATTTTTTGTTATTCAAAACTTAACTAATTGATCAGTAAGGATTAAAAAAAGTAAGCCAATAAAAGTAACTAACTTTACCATTACCTTTCAATCATAATCTTTAAAATATTGTTTTAAATTAATTTTGATTTGTTTCATTTTTCTAAATCCCACTAATCTTTATTTTCTAAATATGCTTAAGAACATCACTACAACGCTGGCAAATATTTGCTACTAAATTTTGATAAATCAGTCAACAACGCAGACATTTAACTCCTTGCTTTAAACTAACTTTAATTGTTGCTAATTTACTAGTAAAATCTGCTTTTAATTCATTATTTTCTCAATAAGCTTCACTAACAATTAATAATTTACTTAAATCTTGACTATTAATTGTCAACAAAATTTCTGCTTCTTTTGTTAATCTAATCACAACTTTTGACTCTAAAGTATTTTTGATTATTTGTTTATTTTGTGCCTGACTAATTGCTTGATTAACATCACTTCTTAATTGAATAAATAAATTTCATTTATCTAGTATTTCTTGCTCATTTTTAATATTTCAAGGCACTACAAATGGTTCAAGCATTAATGATTTTAAAGTTGTTTGATTACTATCTCAAGATTTTTTCATCAAACTTTGAAATGCTTCTTCACATGTATGAGGTAAAATTGGACTTAATAAACTAATTAAAGTTTTAGTTAAATAAAATATTGTTGTTTGAACTTGTTTTCTTCGCTTATCATTTGCTGAATTTAAATATAAAATATCTTTGCTAAAATCACAATAAAAGGCTGATAAATCATTAGTGATAAAATTTAAAACCGTATGATAAAAAGCATTAAATTGATAAGTCTGATAATAATTATGAGCATTTTTAATCAATTGATTTAATTTTATTAAAATATATTGATCAACTTCAGCTAAATTAGTAAAAATAACATTAAAATTTTGTTTTTCAATTGTTTGAACATCAAAATCAAATAAATTTCCTAATAAAAATCTTAATAAATTACGAATTTTACGATAATTTTCACTAATTTGTTTTAATATTTCTTGACCAATTCTAGTATCATCTTGAAAATCAACACTTGCTACCCATAATCTTAAAACATCACTACCATAATTTTGACAAATATCGCTAACACTAATAACATTACCTAATGACTTTGACATTTTATTACCTTTTTCATCATTAACAAAGCCATGTGCTAAAGCATTTTTATAAGGACTAGTATTGCTTTCAATAACTCCCGTAATCAAACTTGAATTAAATCAACCACGAAACTGGTCATTTCCTTCAAGATATAAATCAACAGGTCATGGTAGACCATTAGCTTTAATTACTGCTAAATGAGAAACACCACTATCATATCAAACATCCATAATATCATTTTCTTTAGTAAAATTACCATTAGGACTATCTTTATGAGTATATCCTTTTGGAAGTAATTCTTTTGCTGTTTTTTGATATCAAATGTTACTACCATATTTTTCAAATAAATTAGCAACATGAATGATAACTTCACTATTTAAAATTGCTGTTTGCTTTTCACTATAAAAAATTGGGATTGGTACTCCTCATGCTCTTTGACGAGAAATGCATCAATCATTACGATTTTTTATCATTAAAACCATTCGTTTTTTAGCTCATTCAGGAAAAAAACGAACTTTTTCAAGTGCTTTTAAAATATCTGGCTTTAATTTATTAATTGCAATAAATCATTGTCAAGTAGCACGATAAATCACTGGTTTTTTTGTTCTTCAATCATGAGGATAAGAATGAGTAATCCAACTAAAAGCAACTAAATTTCCATTTGCTTTTAAGCGACTAATAATGTCTTTATTACTATCATCATAAAAGTTCCCAACTAATAAATCATCTTCAACTTCTTTAGTAAATTTTCCTTGATCATCAATTGGAACAATAATTTTAATGTTATATTTTAATCCTAAATCAAAATCCTCAACACCAAAACCAGGAGCAATATGCACAATGCCTGTTCCTGAATCTAAGTTAACATGATCACCATGCACAACTGTTACTACTCTTTTATATAACGGATGCAATGCTTTTAATTTTATTAAATCACTACCTAATACTTCTTTAACAACTTGATAATTATTAATATTGGTTTGCTTTAAAAAACTTGCTAATAAATCCTTAGCAAGATAATATTTTCTATCATCAACTTGAATTAAAAGATAAGTAAAATGTTGATTTACTGCTAATAATTGATTTGCTGGAAGTGTTCATGGTGTTGTTGTTCAAATAATAACAGCAGTATTTGAATCATCCACTAAATCAAAAGCAACAAAAATTGCCGGACTTTTTTTATTGATGTATTCAATCTCTGCCTCAGCTAAAGCACTTTCACTACTTGGTGATCAATAAACAGGATATAAATTACGATAAACGACTTTTTTTTCAATCATTTTAGCAAACAATCTAATTTGCTGTGCTTCATATTTTGCATCAAAAGTAAAGTAATACTGCTTAAAGTCAGAAAGTAAACCTAATTTTTGAAATTGTTCTTTTTGATTCTTAATTTGTTCACTAGCATATATTTGACATTTTTCTCTAAATTTACTAACACTAATTGCTTTACGATTAATGCCACTATTAGTAACTGCTTGTTCAATTGGTAAACCATGAGTATCTCATCCAGGGATATAAGGAGCATAATAACCATTAGTATTATAGTAACGAATAAGAAAATCTTTTAAAATTTTATTCAAAGCATGACCCATATGTAAGTCTCCATTAGCATATGGAGGACCATCATGTAAGATAAAATGCTTTTCTTGTTGCTTTTGATTTCTAATAATTAATTTTTGATAGACTTGATTTTGATTTCAAAAATTTTGAATTACTGGTTCTTTTTGAGCTAAATTAGCACGCATCTCAAAATTACTTTTTGGCATTAATAGGGTATCTTTATAATTTTTATTTTGAATCATTATTACTCCTAGAAAAAATCAATTTGTATATACATAATTATAATTACAAAACTAATAGAAATAAAGTTTTTTTATTATAAAGAAAGGAAGAAATTATTTTTAGGATTAAGTAATTTAATTTTGTTATAAAATAATCCTATAATTACTAATTTTATTCAATCAATAAATTATAAATCAAAAATAGATAATTAGGTTATATATACCCAAAGAAACAACTATTAAAAGTACTGTTAATACATTTAGAATTTATCACCCTTAGAACTGAACCAAGCATGTTTTTTATTGCTTTGTTACAATTTTTATCACATTTCATACAAATTATACATTAAAGAAAAAACACCTATTGAACTTGTCAAAAAAAGTAGACAAATAAAAAACTCTATTAGGAATGAGCTAATCTGTATTCAACAGGACTCATTCCTTTTAATTTTATTTGTGGTCTAAATTGATTATAAAATTCTATATATTTAGGTAAATTATCTTTAATTCATTCTGG
>JBOFXA010000019.1:0-10562 GCA_051653845.1 Spiroplasma sp.
TGGACGAATTAATTTATCATTGGAAAACTGAAATTGTTGATGTTATCCTTTCTACAACAATTTAATAAAACAGATTTTAAATTCAGATATTAGTTATCTGAATTTTTTTGTTCTTTATTAAGAAAGGCTATGGAGAGCCATGTCGGAGTGTCTTTTATGAAGTGTCAAATAAATCAGATAAAAAAACAGACGGAGGGTCAAAAAATGTTTAAAGTTCAATTAATTAAGATTAGTGACAAAGTTATTAAAGATAAAAATAGTGGAAATGAGATTTCTTTTAAAGTTTTGAAGTTATTGGAAATTGATAAAGATACTAATGTTGCTACAGGGGAAATGCAGGATAAATATTTAAAAACTGATAGTGAGTTGCTGGATAAAGTTGAGTTTGAGTTTGCAGCTTTCTATGATGTTGATCTAAACTTCTCAGGCAAAATTATCGATATTCGTCCACTAGACAAGAAACATAACAAAAAACCAGAAGTAAAGAAATAAAAAACACGCGGGGATTTATCCCGCGTGGGAGTTTTAGGGGCGTAGCCCCTATTACTTGATTAAGTATCACAACTCGCAACGAGTGATAAGAAAGGGATTATTAAATGATAGAAGCGACACAAGGATTTTATGTCAAAACTATTTTTTATGGTGGTTATGTTAAAGAAATTACCATTCCTACTGATGTTATTCGTCATAATTTACGTAACCAGGACGGAGTTAAAAATCTAGGTAATAATAATCGTAAGCTTGTTTCTAATAATATTCGTGCTCGAGGTAATTTTATTCGTAAGGTTTATCATAATTTTAGTAATTGCAAAGAATTAAGTTTTCTAACACTTACTTATGCTGTTAATGAACGCAATGTTAAGAAGTGTAAACGTGATTTAGCTAAATTTTTTAAAGCTTTAAGTTATGAAAAAGAAAATTTGAAATATTGTTATACCTATGAATATCAGCGAAGAGGAGCAGTGCATTTTCATATTTTGATGAATCATCATTTTAAAAATAAGTTTATTTTAAGTAAGTGAAGTCATGGTCTTAATAAGAATTTAAGAGTAAAAGAAAATACTCAAGAAAATATTGCTAAGTATTGTAGTAAGTTCATCCAAGCTAATTATGTTAGTAAGAGTTTGACAAATGTTAAAGCTTTAAATCAGTTTGATTTAAATTTGAAAAGTTATCAGTTTTCTTATAATTGCAAAAATCCGGTGGTAAAAAAGTTTCTCTCAGTTGTATCAATTAAAAATATTATCGATCGTGCTGTTAAAGCAGAATTTATGAAGTTTCTTAAGCATAGTCTTAATGAATTTAAAACAAGAATTTTAGGTTCAATTTATGATTTTAAGTTAGTAGATTATCATCCATATGAAAATGTTGAAGTTTGGAGGTTGTAAAATTGTTTGAATTGTTAGCTTGTGCTTCTTGTAGTAATTCGTTAGCTGCAATGGTTATCTCAATTATTTTATTCCTATTAGGTGTTAGTGGTGTCGTTATTTTATTGGTTTTAAAGTGATGATTTAAAAGAAAAAAGCAAAAGAATCAAGAGGAGGGAAAAGCATAATGAAAGTTTTAGGAATTATTATTTCAGTTTGTATTGTTGGTGGCATGCTTGGCTTTATTGGTTTAGCTATTTATCATCAAATTCAAAAAATTAGAGGAAAAGATAAGAAATCTAAAAAAGAGCAAGCAGAAAAAGAAAAATCTAAGAAAGGAGGTGATTAATTATGTGATTATTAGCTGCAACAACTCCATCCGATGCTGTTAATGCAATTTGGAATGGTTTAGGTTTAGCTTTAGCCAAAGCTAAAGAGGGAGTTTATGCAATTCTGCCTGAAATTATGGTAGCACTTGGTGACTTCTGAATTATTTTATTGCCTTTTGCGATATTCTTTATCATCTTGATTCTTAATTCATTTAGAAAATTAGTTAAGGGATTTTAATTAATCCCTCCAATTTTTTAATTAATGGTGTTCGAATGGAAAAGTTATATCGTTTGAAGTGTTGTGTTTGTGGATGTGTAGAATTGTCTACTTATAAGAATTATTTGAAAAATAAGAAAATGTGTTGAGATTGTTGAAGTAGGAGCATGGTTTAAATGATTTGTATCCATGTGTTTCTCCTCCTTATATAAAATTAGTAGCATTGGAGTTTAGTTAAAATCCTAAAAAATTAAAAATTAATTCTCATCGTATTTGTTTTATTCATTTTATTAAAAAACTAGCTTTAGATAGTAATTGTCCTATTCTATTTATTAGTCCTTTTGGTTCAAAATTTGCCATTTCTTCGCCAATTAGACCAATTAATGTAAGAATTATAAAGCTACCTATTGCGAATAATATTGATGTAATAATATAATACTTAATCTTATTCGTAGTACCACCCCCTAACTTTAAGGAGCCCCAATGCTACTAAATTTATTATAAAGTTTATTAATTATTTTTAAGAAATTGAAATGGAAAGGTTAATGGCTCATGACTGATAACATTTATATAAAAGATGAATTATTAGATAAATATCATGATTGTGATAATTATTATAATAATTATTGTGAATGTTCTGATGAAAATATAGATATTGATATTATTAATAATATTAAAAAAGAAGCAATTAATGAATATAAAGAAAAAATTGATAAATATATTCAAGAAATGATTGAAGATAGTATTAGTTTTACTGAAATTGATAATTTAAATTTATTAAAATAAAATAAAGCGTGGTAATTTTGATGTTGAATAAAGAGAGTATATGTTGTCCTAAATGTGATAGATATTGTTTTTATGTTTTAGATTTAAATAAATATAAATGTGCTTGTGGTGCTTCTTGGAACTTAAAAGATGTTGATCATAATTCTAAAAAAAGAGTTTGAGACTATGGCTAAGTTTCGTAAGTATCGATATATTAAAAATCATGCTAAACCTATTAATCGTTTTCGAGTTCAAAATAAGAAAGGTAAGAGATAATGAAATCTACTAGTTTATATGATATTTGAGTTACTTTCATTAGTAGTATTGTTGGTGATAATGCTCCTTCAATTGTTTATGCTTTTAGTTTTATTTTGTTTATTGTGTTTTTTGTTGGTTGTTTCTTAGGTATTATCAAGCTTATCTTTTCGGTTTTTAAAGGTAAATAGCTATGAAATGACTTGATGATTTTTACCAATTTTTAATTCAAGCTCTTACTTTTATTCCTAAAGCTAAAGTTGAGGATATCTTAGCTACGCAGTTATCAAATAATGATTATTATCTGATTTGTGTTGGTATTTGGTTAGTATTAATTGTTCTTTTATGGTTTGTGCTTTGGATGACGTTTAAGATTTGAGGTTACTGAAAATAATGTTTAAAGTGAATTGAAAAAAACTAAAGTTAATTTGATTGAATTGATGTTATATTAATAGCTCTTTTGTCTTTTTTAATTTTTTGTTCTTTATTGTTTTTGGTTTAACTTTTTATTTAACAGGTTTTTGAGTAATTATTTTAGGTATTCTTGAAATTGTTTATTTTATTTGATGACTTTGAAAGAATATTTTTTATCAGATTAATACCTTTAAGCTTGTTGAATTTGTATGACAAAGTCCTATTTCTTTAATTATTGGCAAGCTAGGTACAGGTAAGACTTTATTATTAACTTATCTTAATGAATTAATGAAACTAAAGACTGATAGCTTATATACTAACTATCCTATTTCTGATAGTAAAACTAAAGTAATTACTTTTCGCCATTTTGATTTTCGCGATAAAACCAAGTTAATTCCCCCGACCAATTCTTTTATTGGCTTTGATGAGAGTTTCTTATATATTGATGGTACAAATCCTAAAGATACTAAATTGCTTCATGGTGGTAAGATTCCATGAATTCTGTTAGCTCGACACTTTGGTAATGTGGCCGTATTTACTGCTCAACGCGATAAGATGATTTGAAACAATATCAGAGAATTAGCTAGTTGTATGATTATTCCTCTATCGTTAAAATTACCACCAAAAAGAAGCATGTTACCGAAGTTCTTTATTATGCAATTAGGAGTGTTTCAAGATTGAGATGTTTATGAAATTTGAAAAAATAAGTCAGCTGAACGAGTTGCAGATGGTAAAAAATCAAAGCATAAAAGTGATTTAGATTTAGGAATTAAGTTTTTTAAAATTTTAATTCCCATGTCGGTTGCTAAGAAGTATGATAGTTGTTGATTAGAATTTGTCCGAGATATGAAAAATAATAAGGTCAAAAACCCACACGAAGTATATTGAAATGATATTGCTAATTTATCAGAGCAAGAACTTTTAAATCTATTTGATATTGATATATTAAAGCAGAATTTAGGAGGGTAACTATGTCAGTTTTGTTAGCTAGTGATAATGATATTTGAGATAAACTTTTTGCTTATTTGTATGATAATTTTTTATTTGTTGCTGATGTTATTTGAAATACTAAATTACCTTTAACTGACATTTCAATTGGTTATTGATTAATTTTTTGGATGGTTATTAGACTTTCAATTTATGCTGTTAATGGTGCTTCAACTGGTTATAATGATTTAGCCCCTGAAATTAAAACTCAATCAGCAGTTGTTTATTCTGGTGTAGCTACTCGATCAAAATTTGTTGCTAATAAATTTAAAGGTCAAAGTTTAAAGAATCCAAAATATCAAGCACCACCACCAATTTATAAACGTCGTAAAACAGTTAGAGCTAATGTTACAAAAAATTATCCTCATGATAAAAAATTAAGTTATTCTAAAAAATCTTTATCTTATAGTAATAAAAGACGAATAGGAACAACAAAACCTAATTGGACTTTTGGAAAACATAAAAAGTAGGTGGTAAATAATGATTAAATTAATTTTATTAGTTGCTGCTGTAGCAGTGTTTGGTGTTGGCTTTATTACCATGATTTTAAATCAGTTGTCTACAGCTAGTCAGATTATCCTTGATATGTATAATTCCTCAGATATGCTTTTACATTGAGTATCAAAAATAGCTATTTTATTTAGCCATCCGTTCATGTTAGTTTTAAGTTCAATTTATATCATCTACTTTATCATCAGCAAAACTATTTATTCATAAAAAAGAACCTAAATTAATAGGTTCTGTAATAATTTTAGTTTGTTGAATATTTATTAAGTATTTTAATAAGATATTCTTTTCTTTCTGGGTTAATCTGTTCTAGTATCTTTAAATTTTCTACAATTCTTATAGATTTTTTACAATCATTGCAATTTGATTGATAAATTATACATTCACCAAATAATCCTAGTTTTTCTTTTTTTAAAAAAACTTTTATATTAGAAAAACTATTTTTATCAAATAATCCTAGTTTTTCATCAATTCTGTTTCAATTTTTTGAGGCAAAGCAATTATTACATTCCATATTAATTTTCCTTTCATTTGTATAAATTTAGTAGCAAAGAAAATTATATTTATAAAATTTTTTTAATAATGATTGTTATACAACTTAAAATTAGTATTCCTATTAGTAAACTGTAATCCTTTCATAATGAAGGCAGTTTTAGTTCAAGTATAAATTAAAATAGAACTGCACAAATTGATATTATTTTTATAATTCAATTTTTAATTAAATTATTTAGAGTTACTACTTTCTACTCTTTCTCTATAATTTTCTTTGCTACTAAATTTATTATAAAGATAATTTTTATAAAAATCTGATTTCTCAAGGAGCTTAAAAAATGAAAAAATTTTTTAATTATTGATTAATTTTTATAGTATTAGTATTTGGTGTTTTTCAAGCTCCAAATTTTAGCGTTGCTTTACTGCAAACTCAAATTTCAACTCAAGCTTCAGGGATTACTGAAGAAGATTTTTTTAATACAATGTTTCTTAAAAGTGAGTTTTTTGAAAACTGAAGTGATACTAATTATTTTATTAATCCAACTTTAAAAACAAGTAAACCTTTAAATTATAAGAAAGATTGATATATTGATTACTTAAAGGATACTTATAGTAGTGGTGTTTCTTTTCAAAAACCAAGTCCTGAATTTTTAGATATGATTAGTAATTCTATTAAATATCTTGATAAAGAATTTAGTTATGAGTTATTTCAAATTGATAGAAATACTAATCCTGAATATTATGGTGATTGACTTAAATGAAATATAAATTGAAGTGATACTGTTACTAAACAATATTTAAAATATATTTATGAAAGATTTTTAATTATGATTGGTGCAGGTATGAAACTCTATCAAGAAAATAAACAAGGTTCTATTATTGTTTGACAAGGTTGAGCTGATGAGAATTTAAAAAAAATAGCTCAGAAATGAGATGATCGTTTAAGTTCGTTTAATTATTTTCCTTATCAAAAGTTTAGTAGCTTTACAGCTAATTCTTGAAATTATGATACTTTAGCTTTAGAACTTCAAGGTCAACGTTTTATTGATTTTGATGAGAACAAGTATATTGCTCAAGCTAGACTTTTTGCTAAAGCTAATAAAGTTAGAAATGAATTATATGTTTTTTTAAATAAATACAGTGATATTGTTATTGATGAATTAATTAGAGTTCAAAATGGTGGTAGTCCTGATTATGATAATATTCCTGATGGAACAGAAAAGATTTTATTTTCTTTTGAAAATGTTAGTTCAAAAGATGTTTTAATTTTAAATACTTATCGCATGACCTTAACTATTGATAATCAAAATAAAATTCGTGCAGGAACCTTGAGTTTTTTAAATAAGAAAGACCAGGGCTTCCAAGATGGCCTGTTAAATTTTATTTTAAGTTTTGTCTTAGGTAGTAATAATAAATATGGTACAGAAATTGAAACTTTTAGTTATGAAAAAGGTTCCAAGGTTACTTATTCAAAACTCCAAGGATTTTTAAATCTTGATGAATTTTTAAAACAATTCTTTAGTAATGCTTTAATTCCTATTTTTGAAAATCGCAGTACTTTCATTGAAGCTGGTTATATTGATAATTTAGCTTATAATGTTGTCATGCTTAATTTTTTTGGTCTTAAAAATCTTGATTTTGTTAATTTATTAACTGATAAAAATAATAAACCAGTTGCTGAATTTAATACTTTAATTGCTAACGTTTTAACAATTTCTAAAGACTTTTATAAAGATTATATTAGAAGTTTATTTGATAGTAACCCTGACACGTATGTTCAAGGTTATAATCGCGAATATGGTTTAATAGCTAATAATGGTTTTAAAATTTATCCCCAATATTTTTATTATAGTGATCGTTATAAAACTTTAAATTTTCAATTATATTCTAGCTACAATAATCGTTTTTATAACACAAAATATGGTCAAACTTTTAATTTTGATTATTCCGTTTCTAAAAATTTTAGTATTGAATATAGTGATAAATATGTATTTGAAGGTGATGATGTTAAAATTGAAAAATATCCTTTTAAATATCAAAAAATAGAAAGTCGAAATATTGGCTATAATGTATTTACTCTAATATCTCAGAAAGAGGGTGAATTATATCGATACTTTGATTTTAATTTTGGTATCTATAATTGGCAAGAAATTACTAAAGACGGACTATTTCCAACTGGGCAATGATGACAAGCTAAGTATGAAAGTTGTGCTTGATACAATATCGCTTGTTATATTAAGAATGCGGTAATTTGAATTGTTAATAATATTCCAGGAGTAAAAGAAGGCAATCAATTAGCTAGTGGTATAGCTAAGATTTTTGAAACTGTTTATAAGTTTTTTGACCAAATTTTTGCAGTCTGAAAATTTAGTCCAGCGCTGTATAACACAGTCACTAATTTATTTTTGTTAATTATTTTTATGAAGCTTGTAAGATTGGTTTAATAAAACTAGCATAAATATAATAAAATTTATGTTACTATTTAATAAAGAGGTGAAATTATGGAAATCAATTACGTAAAAGGTTTATGTAAGGACATAATTGAATTTTATGAAAAAGAACAAAAAGATGAAAATATTCCTCAAGATGTAAGGGAAAAGATAAGTAATTTGAGATTACAAAAATTATTATTTTTCTTGTATGGATATTATTGAAAAGAAAATAAAAAGGAAATAGTTCCTATTAATTTTGAAGCTTGACAATATGGTCCTGTAGTAGGCGAACTTTATCAATTTATAATTAATAACTTAGGAAATAATAGATATAATCAAGTAGAATTAGAATGATTTAAAAATAATGAGTCTCCTAAATATAATAAAAAAAGTTTTGAAAAAATATTAAATCATTTAAGTCAATTTTCTACAATAAGATTAGTTAATGCATCACATGAAACAGAACCATGGGCTAAGGCAAAAAATAATGGAATGATTGATAATCAATTAATTAAGAAATGATTTGAAGAAGATGTCCCAGAAATCATCTAGAAATAATCAATTAATTTCTACTGCACCTTTATCAAATCATGAGAATAATTATTTATTGTTTAGTTTTAGGTTTATGTTATCCTCAAAAAAATTAGATGTAACTCATTATAAAAAAGTTTTAAAAGCTATCATTGATAAATATTCAAATATAAAAATAAAAGAATTTACTAAAATTTGTAAAATAGAAGTTAATGATAATATTATTTCTAGACAACATGAAAAAAATAATAAATTTATTACATATTTACAAGAAAAATATCAAACTGAGCTTAAAACTACTTATGATATTTGTAGAGAAAATAATGGAATGAGAGCATATGGCTTTTTAAAAAGAAATATTTTTTATGTTTTAGAAATTGACCCAAAACATGAAAGTAGATAAAAAAAGAGATTATTAAAAATCTCTTTTTTATTTTATTGGATCATATGATTTTTTATGATTACTTACAAATATTCCTTTAGATTTAGTTTTTTGAATTGTTATTTTTCAGTATTCTGTCTTTTGATTATCTAAATTTTTAGCATGATTTAATCCTATAATTTCTTTTCTATTTTTTAAATTTCAGTCTCAAGTTCAATGAAAACTTTCTATGCTATGGTCTGGTTTTTCATTTTTTGGCAAAGCATATATATAAATAAATGCAATATTGTCTATTTTTCCTGTGCTTCCTGGTTGATCATAAATTTCATCATTAGTAATTTCTAAATACTCATCTTTATTGCAAGCAGTTACTGCTAGAGTATTAGTTGTTAAAAATGTAATTGCTGCTAAAGAAGCTAGTGCTTTTTTCATATTAGTTAACTCCCTGTATTTTTAATTTTATTTATTATAATTGTAATAGTTAATTAGCTATTTTTCAACAAAGAGGTTTGCAATGAATATTAGTTTTAAAGGCTTTTGAGATGAAAGTTTAGATCAACAATTATTAACGCAACAATTAACTTTTTTTAAATCAGAAATTCAAGCTAAAGATAATGAAATTTTTAAATCTGATTGACGTAAGAATAAGGGTTATGTTCCACACAGTATTTTACCAAGAACAATTATAACTAAGTATGGCCATATTCGCTATCAGCGTCGATTATATAAATATTGAGATAATGATATTAATAGGTGAAAATATGTTTTTCTTGTTGATAAAGAATTTGATGTAAGTAAGAAACAACGAATTCATGGAAGTTTTAAAAAAGAGATTATTAAAAAAATTGGAACTGGTAAACGTTATCAAGATATTTTAGATGAATTTAAAAATAGTAATATTTCTAAAGTTTCAATTCATAAGATTTTTAAAAATGCAGACATTAAAAAAAATTTAATTGAAAAAATAAAATTAAATGATGGACAAAAATTATATATGAATATTGATGATTGTTTTGTTGGCAATTATAAAATTCGTCCTATTTCTTTTTCTACTGGCATTGAAAATGGTAAACTTAAGGATAAAAGAATTAGTTTTGAATTAAAAAATGTTAATGAATTGAATAAAAGTTATTATTTAAATCGAAAAAAATTAGTTTCTTGAATTTATCAAGAATTAGATAATTATTATGATAATTGACAAAATGCAGATTTGATAGTTGCTGGTGATGGTGCTTCTTGAATTAAAACTATTGCTAGAAATTTAAAAGCTAAACAAATTTTGTCAAGATTTCATTTTATAACTTATTCTAGAAATTCATTTTTAATTATTAATAATAACAATTATAAATATATTGATTATCAAAGTTATCAAGATTTTTGAAAAGCTATTAATAATTTTAATTTAAAAAGAGCTCTTTTAGTTTTAGAAAATTATAAAAATAAATTAGAAAACACAAAGATTTTTCCTGGAAAATTAAGAAAAACTAAAGTATTTATTCAGTATATTAAAAATAATTGAGAAGCTTTTAAAAACTATTCTCAAAGTTGAAATATTGGTTGTAGTGCTGAAAGTGTTGTTTTTCATTTAGTCAAACAAGTAACTCGTACTAAAAATTTTAATTTCAACATTTTAAACAATATGTTGATTGCTAGAACTAATTTAATTAATTGTTAGCAATTATTAAAATATTTTTTATTAGATACTGACTAAGCTATATTTGTATAGTTATTTTTAGTTTTATTAAAAGGTTTATTATTTTATTTCACTTTTTAATTTTCTAATGTTAAAATGTTAGTGAATTTAAAATCTGTTAGTTTTTATTTAATTTCTAAGTTTTTAGAAATTAATTTAAAAATTTATCCAATGAAAAAATAATCTGTCCA
>JBOFXA010000020.1:0-2694 GCA_051653845.1 Spiroplasma sp.
AAGTAAACTCCACCAAATTTATTTAGTATTGCATAACGTAATCTATCTGATGCTCCAGCACATATATGCAAGTGTTCAAGAGTTTTTAAATATCCATCATCATATTTTTTAGTTGGAAAAATACTATCTTTTTCTTTAACAATATCATGTAAAATAACCTGATTATTTGTATACTTTTTAATATCTTCTTGTTCATCAATGATTTTTAGTTGTCCTTCTTTAATTCAATTAGTTAGTTCTGTTTCTCTTGCATATTTTTTATCAAGTAAAAATTGTTTAGCATTTTCATCAAATGTTTTTTCAGGATTTTTTAACTGATAGTTGTAATAAAATTCATCTTTTAAAATTGCTTCTAATTGATAATTATACTCTTCTAAATCATTAGTTAATTTTTTTGCATTTTCAGAAATAATACTTTCTAATTTATGAGATAAAATATGGTTAGAATCAGTTCAAATATGAATTTTATATTCTGGATTAAACTTTGCTCATACTTTTAAATTATCAAATTCACCCTTAGGTGGAATACCAATTCAAATTGCATGAATATTTTTTTCACTATCATCTAACTTATTTAAATTTGCCATTTCTTTTTGATTTTTAATAATTCTTTTGTTATTTATAATATTTTCTTTAATTTGATAATTTAGTTGTTTTATTTTATCTTTTCTTTTGCGATAATTTAAATCATCTAAATTTGCCATTTCCTTTTGAATGTCAATGATTCTTTTATAATATCGATGGATTGTTTTAATTGTAGAAATTATCTTTTGATTTTCTTCTTGTAGTTTTTTTAGTTGTTTTATTTTTTCACTAGGTAACATAATTAAATCTCCAAATTTTAATAAATATATTTTTTCTTCTCTAATTTTCTTAATTAAGTAGCTAAATCAAATTAGAAAATTGATTGTTCAAATTTGTTAGCTTCAATGTTAATACAATAGCGTTCATACCCTGAAATAACAAATAAAGCTTGTCCTTTATTAGCTCGTGCTATATAATCTTTTTCAGTTTCAGTAAGACCACCATAACTACGATATAATTCTGTAACATCTTTTAAGTCTTGAGGAGCAAGATTTAAAATCAAAGAATATTGCGTATTATTAATCATTGCAGTAGTTTTCTTCTTGATATCTTCTGTACCCGTAAAATCACTCAAGTTTTGAGTTGTGATAATAATTGATCCTTGATACTTACGAATTCGCTTAACCATTTGATACATAAAATTTAAAGCTGCTGGATTATCCTTATCAATTGCTAAATGAGCTTCATCAACAATAATTACTATTTCATTGTTGCTACAAAAACGGTTATGCTTTACTTCAGCTTTAACTACTGCAAGAACTAAATGCAATTGAGCAGCTGTTATTTTTGGTTCATCTTGTTCAAATAACGTTAGAACATCATAAACAACAAACTGATTATTAAAAGTTAGAGTAGTAAGACCATTTCATAGTTTTTCATATTTACCATCATTTAAAAAATCTGTGGCAATGATATCAAGAAATTCTTTCAATAAAGAACTAGGATTTGTTTCATATTCTTGTATCAAAACTTGATAGAAATTAGACATTGTAGGAAATTGTGTTCTATCCAATTGTGTAAAATCACTTTCATTAGTAATATTTCATTGTTGATACAACTTTTTTAAACATTTAATTAGTAAATTAAATTCTCGATCATTAAAATCAGGATATAAAGTTTTAAATCATTGTGTTAGCAAACGTAAGTGATTAGAAACCGGAGCAGCAGTTAATTCATCCATGGTAACTTCAATATTATTTTCTTGTGATTTTTTAAATTCTGATAGCTCTTTAAAATTATTATCTAAAACTTGTAAGGGATTAATTCTACCTAAAGAAGCATCGCCAGTATCAACTCATTGGCCATGATAGTAATTAACTAAATTTTGATACTCCCTTTCAGGATCAATCACAATTACATTACGTCCCATATTTAAATGAAACATAATCATTTTCTTTGTTGTAAAGGACTTACCTGATCCACTAGTACCAATAATTATTTGATTGTGGTTTTTCCTCTTACTATTTAGTTTAAATGGGTCAAATAAGATAGTATCACCAATATTAGTTTGACCAAGATACATTCCCCTTGTATCATTCAATCCTGCGGCCATAAAAGGAAATGCAGCAGCAATAGTAGAACATGGAATTTCTCTTCCAATTTTCATAATTAAAGGATCATAATTCTTAGGTAAGAAAGCATTGTATGCTTCTAATTGACGATAATATAAGGGGTTAGTTTTCATATCTAATTCTCGTAAATTGGTTTTCAATCTTGCTTGTGATTGTTTTAAAATTCTAACATCAGTACCATAACTCAAAAATAAAATGTTAACATTTTTAATGATTTCACTAGCACCATTGATATCCTCTACTAATTGTTGATAGGCTTCAATCTCATAATTGTTTTCACTGCGATTAATATGAGACTTGGTCATAAATTGTTTTGTATAGGCGTTATTAATTGCTTTGTTTAAGGATATTTTCATTTGCTGATGATCAACTGGATTAATATTTCAAATCATTGTTTGCTCATTACATGCTAAAGCAGCTCCTCATAAATCACTAACTAATAAAGGATAGTCATAAATACCATTAATAGCATAATAAAGATTGTTGCAAGAAAAAAATGTTTTATGTAGTTGAAACTCTTCAAAAGCTAATAAATTAC
>JBOFXA010000021.1:0-52483 GCA_051653845.1 Spiroplasma sp.
ATAATTAAATTTGAAGAAAGAAAGGGTAAGATATAGTATGAAATTAAAATTCTGAAGCAAAAAATCTAAAAAAGACACAAAAGCTAAAAAAGAATCAACACCAACAACAACTAGCAAAAAAACAAAAGAATAGTAACAAGATATTAAATTAGTAAGTTCGTGTTTAATTAAACACGAACTTATTTTTTTAATAATTTTTAATAATTTAGGATTAATAATTTATAATCATCTTATAAAAATTAAAAAGAAGAAAAATATTGTTAATTTATGTTCAAGGAATTGGTTATTTAACTAGTATCTGTATTGCTCTGTCTTTCTTCCCATAAACTATTAAAATCATTAAACCAAATAAATTAATTCAATCTCAATTTAATCATATAGTATTTATTTTACTAGAATAATTGCTTTTTTTATCTTTGCAATTTTAAAATAAGACAGATCAATAATTGATTGTCAAATAATTAATGGTACATTTTCTATAATAATTCTTAGTCTGATTATTTATAATCCTATTAAAAAGAAGGAGCAAAAATAATGATAATTTTTACTAACATTATAGGTTATACTAGAGCATTATTTATTTCAATTGTTTTCTTGCCACAAACATACAAATTATTGAAAACCAAAAATACTAAAGGTCTTTCACTAATTCGTTATTTAATTTATCATTTTGGACTAACACTATTTATTATTTATGGTAGTTTCACTCAAAACTATCCTTTACTAATAACTAATATTTTTGGTTGAATTGTTAATACTTATTTACTCTTTTTAATTTGCTATAATCTGTATCAAATGAATTATAAAAATAATGCTAACAACAAAATAAAAATGGAGAAAAAAAATGCCACACATTAATTTATTAGGAACTTTTATTCTTATTGTTGTTGGCTATTTAATTGGATCAATTTCTCCTTCAATTTTGATTAGCAAAAAAAAATTTAAGACTGATCTTCGAGAACATTACTCAAATAATGCTGGAGCAACTAATTCAACAAGAGTTATGGGTAAAAAATGAGGAATAGTAGTTCTTTTAGCAGATGGCTTTAAACCAATAATTACTGTTCTAATTGCTTATAGCTTTACTTTTATTAAAATTAGTAATCCTGAATATAAAAATCTCTTCCAAGAATCATATATTTATTTTAGTGGTTTAGCAGCTATTATTGGTCATTGTTGGCCAGTATATTTTGGTTTTCGTGGTGGTAAGGGAGCTGCTTCAGCCTTAGGACTACTTTTGATAATTAATCCAATTTATTTTGTTGTAGCAGTAGCAAGCTGATGAATTATTCTTTATTTTTGAAGAATGGTATCTTTATCATCTATTTTAATGGTTGGTTTTGCTTTTATTATTTCATGAATTCCTAACATGCCACTAAATGCTTATCTTTGACCCCATGATAAACAATACTACATCATCAATATTATTATTATTCTAATTTGAATAATTGTTACTGCTCGTCACTACACAAATTTAGTTCGTATTTTTAAAGGAACAGAAAGAAAAGTAAAAATCTTTGATAAAAAGAAAAATCAAAAAAGAAAAAAATAGCACTAACTTATAAAATACATCTTCAAAAAATAAATTATTAAAGTTGCATTTTTTATGAAACATAATAAGAACTCCTAAAATAAAAACTAAACAAAGCAAATGAGTTATAATTTATAAAAAATAAAATGAATTAAAAAAATAAGCACATAAATAAAAAAAATTATTTATACTAGATTTACCAAAATAAAAGTACGATATGTTTAATTAAACATATCGTACTTTTATAAGTATCCTAGTAAATATATTAAGAATCAATTGCTAATTCTTTAACTCTTATTAAGAATTCTTAATAAGATCACTTAATTGATTAATTTTTACTAAATCAATATCACTTTTTCAACTATTATTTTTTCTTACTGTTCTACCAACATGAACATCATTAACAACACAACTAATTTTCTTGATATTATCAAAAGTGATACCTCCACCACCAATGATAGTAAGTTTCTTCATTGCTGTTAATTTTTTTAACGTTGCTAGATTTTGATTAATATTATTTTCCCCTGCTGCTGTTAAAACAGCATCCATTTTTAATTTTGCTAAAACATCTAAAGCATACTCAAAATTATTCACTTTATCAAAAGCCTTATGAAAAATTTTTTCCTTACTAGGAATTTTAGCAATTACTTGCTTCATTCTTTGAACATCAATTTCATTATTCTTATCTAAAATTCCAAAAACAATACCATTAACCTTAGTTTTTTCCAAAAATTCAGCAACTTTAAGCATTTTAGCAAAATCTTTCTCAGAATAATTAAAACTTTTACTACTTGGACGTAACATAACATTAATTGGCAAGTTTGAAATTCTAGCAGCTAATCTAATAATTCAACATCTAGGAGTCAATCCCCCAACTTCTAATTTCCGACAAAATTCAATTCGATTAGCTTGAGTTTTATTAATTTTAATAACATCTTTTAAATTTTTTGCAATCACTTCTAATTTCATCATTAAAACCTTACTATTATTTATAAATTTAAACTTTTACGCATACTATCAGCAACGGCTTCAACATCAGTACCAATGACTATTTGTAAAGTCTCTTTTGATACAATCAAAATACCATAAGTTCCTGCTGCTCTAATTTTTTCTTTATCAATTTTACTTGTATCTTTAACTGTTAAACGTAATCTTGAAATACAATTTTCAACATCAACAAAATTTTCTCTACCAATCGCAGTAATAATATTTTCAGCAAGTACTTGATACTTATCACCTTTTTGAACATCTTTTTTAAATTTTTCTTCTTTTACAAGTAACTTATTAACTTTATTTTCACTACTTCTTTCTTTTTCTTGAATAGAATCAGCAAGGTCAATGATATTAGTGTCAACAATTGTTTCTCTTCCAGGAGTTTGAATATTTAATTTTGTAATTAAAGTATAGAAAACTACAAAGTATAATACTCCTGTTCCAGCTGTTAGTAATAGTATTCATAATGGATTTGCAAGAACACGTGCTATACCAGTATTATGGTTAGCAAATCCTCATGATTGAGCAAAAGAAACAATATAATCAATCATTCCAGCACTAAAACCAAATCCTACTTGAACATGCATTGCTGTTGTGATTGCAACCACAACCCCAGTTAGTAAAGCATGAATTACTAATAACAATGGAGAAATGAAAACAAATGAAAATTCAATTGGTTCAGTAATCCCACTAATAAATGAAACAAGAGCAATTCCACCTAAGAAACCAGCCATCTTACTTCTGTTTTCTTTATTAGCAGTAAATATCATAGCAAGAGCAACAGCAGGAATTCCACCCATCATAATTGGAAAAAATCCTGATTGAAATAGCCCTGATCCTGCTATTCCTTTAGTGAAGGCATGAATGTCACCATTAACTCAGATTGGTAAATTATTACTTTCTCCTGTAATTGGTGCAATTGCAGGTCCATTAATTGGTAATTGGAATCAAAAGAAAGTATTTAAAATTTGATGTAACCCAAAAGGTAATAACAAACGATTTAATACTCCATAAACTGCTGTTCCAGGAATAGCAACAGCAGGATTATTTGGATTTGCAACTGCTTGTCCAAATCCCATTAATCCAAATTGAATTCATGGTCAAACAATGGCAAAAAGAAAAGCAACCGGAACTGTAATCACTAAAGCCATCATTGGAACAAATCTTCTACCTCCAAAAAACGATAAAGCTTGAGGTAATTTAATTGATTGATAACGATTATAAAGTGATGCAGAAATACATCCCGCAATAATTCCACCAAGAACTCCAATGTTTAAAACATATGTACCTGACTTAATTGTTGTACCATCTGTATCATAAACAGGAACATAAATTAAACGAGAAAAACTTCCATTGACTGTTTTAAAAGGTAAAACATTTTTATAAAACATTTCTGGTAAAGTATTAGCAACTGAAGTCAAAGCAGCAATAATTAAATAAAATATTGCTCCAACTAAAGCCACCTCTCCCCGGTGATCTTTTGCTAATCCAAAAGCAATTCCTATAGCAAATAGTAATGGTAGATTATTAAACACAACTGCACCTGGTTGTTGAATAATAAATGAAATTCAGTATCCAACCTGATTGATAATAGTTCCATCAACTGTTGAAAATGTAATACCTAAAGTACCAAAACGATTTAAAATTGCTGCAAAAGGTAAAACTGCAATTGGAAATTGCAAAGCCTTCCCTAATTCTTGTAAAAATTTTAATATGTTATTAAAATTTTTTTTGCTACTATTCTTAAGTTTACTTGCAGGCAAAGAATCAGTAACTTTTTTCTTTTTCTTCTGCCACAAAGCTAAATTCATTCTTTTCCTCCTTTTTGATTTAGATTTTAATTAAAATAAAGAACCAATAAAGATTGATAAAAATATAAGAGAAAGAACAAATAATGTAAAAATTATTAAAAGATAAACAACATGTCCTCAAAAATAAAAAATTTTATATCTAACTTTTGTTTCTTCCATTTGAAAATCATTTTTACTATCATTTTCTCTTTTGATTTTCTTACGATAAAAAAAAATCATCAGAAAAGCAAATAATAAAGCCAACACACCAATAACTAAAAACATTATTTGCAAACTTAATGATAAATTTTTACTTTGAATTAACAAAACAGTCATAACATCAATCTTTCAAGGAATTTTTACTTACCTTATTAATATCTCATACATTTAAACTTTATCATTAGTAGTTCTTAAAAGCAAGATTATTTCTGAATTTTAAATAAAAACGGAAAAAAAATTTAAAAGACCTCTTTTTAGAGATCTTGAATAAACATTTCTATTTCTTTTTAGTAACTTTTTGCTGACGTTTCATAGCTTGCATTACTGACTTAATTTGAGCTTCACTAGGCTTACGCCCCATTTGTAAATACATAGCACGAATCATATTTTCATTAATTGGAGGATTTTTTTCCAATTGCTTTTCAAAAAATTTTTTAGTAATTAAAAAGCCAATTCCACCACCAATTAAAGCTCCAACAATAGCAATTAATACTGCTCCTCATCATACAACCATTTATTTTACCTCCTTATTTTTCAAATTATGTTCTAAGTGATTTTTAAAATAATTAAGAATTTTTTGAGAAATTTTTTCACTAGTGAAACCAAATTTATCAAAAATTGCTGTCATGTTTCCTGAAGATCCAAATCGATCAACACCAATAATTAAACCTTCAAGTCCAACATATTTGTATCATGAATCACTGATAGCTAATTCAATGGCAACTCTTTTAATATTTTTTGGTAAAATTTCTCTTTGATAACTTTCATCTTGCTGATCAAAAAGATAAGTTGAAGGCATAGAAACAACTCTAACATTAATTTTATCTCTTAATAACATTTTTTGCACATTAATTGCTAAATGAACTTCACTACCAGTAGCAATTAAAATTAAATCTAATAATTGAGTATTTGTTTCTTTACTAATAATATAAGCACCTTTGCTAACAGCATCAATAGTACTTCTTGCTAATTGTGGTAAATCTTGTCTTGTTAAAGCAATAGCATTAGGATAATTTTTTGCTGCTAAAGCTACTTTATATGCACCAATTGTTTCTCTCATATCAGCAGGACGAATCAAATTAAAGTTAGGAATACTTCTTAACATTAATAATTGTTCAACTGGCTCATGAGTTGGTCCATCTTCACCAACAGCAATTGAATCATGAGTAAAAATAAATAATGATGGAATTTTCATTAAAGCTGCTAGTCTTAATGCTGGCTTTTGATAGTCACTAAAAACTAAAAAAGTTGAACCAAATCCAATTACTCCTTGATGCAAAGTTAAACCATTAATCATAGCTGCCATAGAAAATTCTCGAACACCAAAATGAATATGTCTACCACTTGGATTATCTTTAGTATAATCATGGTCATCAACCATTGCTTTTGTAGAAGAAGATAAATCAGCACTACCACCAACTAAGGTTGGATATTGAGCTGATAAAAGTTTTAGTACCTTACCTGAAGCAACTCTTGTTGCCATTGCTTCTTCACTAATAATTTTATCTCAATCAATTTTATTAAAAAGAAATTCTTGAGCAAAAATTTTTCCTTCTAAAGCTGATGCAATATCTTGATAACACTTTGGATATTTTTTTTGATAATCTTTTAATAAGCTTTTTCATTTTTTTTCTTGCTCTTGACCTTGCTTAATTTTTTCTTTTTGCAAATGATTAAGAACTTCCTGGGGAACATAAAATTCTTCTTGATAGTTCCATGCTAAATTTGTCTTAACTGTTGCAATATCAGTCATTAAAGGGGCTCCATGAACTGCTGAAGTACCTTGTTTTGTTGCACCAAAACCAATAATAGTTTTAATTTCAATTAAAGTTGGCTTATCACTCTTTTTTGCTGTTTCAATTGCTTGACTAATTACTTGATAATCATTACCATCATTAACTTTTAAATAATTTCATTGCAATGACTTACATCTACTAGCAGTATTTTCTGAAGTAACAAGTTCTGTTTCTGAATCTAATTGAACATCATTAGAATCATATAAAACTATTAATTTATTTAATTTAAAGTGACCAGCAAAACTTAATGCCTCTTGAGTAATTCCTTCTTGTAAGTCACCATCACCACATAAAACATAAGTATAATGATCAATTAATTTAGTTTTATCTTGATTATATTTTGCTGCTAAGAAACTTTCTGCTAAAGCCATTCCTACTGCTGCTGCTAAACCTTGTCCCAATGGACCAGTAGCCATTTCTACACCTAATTTTAAATCATATTCAGGATGACCAGGTGTGACACTATCTATCTTACGAAAATCTTTTAAATCTTCTATTTTATAATCATAACCAACATGATACAAAATTGAATATAATAATGCACTACCATGACCAGCTGATAAAACAAAACGATCACGATTAAATCAAGCAGCATTCTTAGGATTAAACTTTAAGTGGTCTTTAAATAATGCATAAACCATTGGTGCTGCACCCAAAACAATTCCTGGATGACCACTTTTTGCTGCATTAACAGCTTGAATTCCTAATAATCGAACTGAATTAATTGCTAATTGATCAATATTTTTTTTCATGTATTTTCCTCCAACACTATCAATACTTTTATTAACTATTTTTGCTTTTGTATCTTACTTAAGTATCTTAAACATTTTTTGACTTAAATAAAAGTTATTTCTTATCATTTAAAATCTTCAAACCTAATTCATCTAGTTGCTTAAAATCAACTAAACTTGGAGCATTAGTTAGTAAATCAATACCACTATTATTCTTTGGAAAAGCAATTGAATCTCTAATTGAACTACTATTAGTTAAAGTCATAATAAAACGATCCAAACCAAAAGCAATTCCAGCATGAGGAGGAATTCCATAATTAAAAGCTTCTAAAAAGAAACCAAATTGCTTGTCAACAATATTTTGATTGAGATTTAGAATTTCAAAAATTTTTTCTTGCAACACTTTGTTAAAAATTCTAACACTACCTCCAGCAATTTCATAACCGTTCAAAACTAAATCATAAGCTGCAGAACGAACTGAAAGTAATTGTTGATGATCACTATTTTCAATTTGTAAAAGTTTTTCTGGATTTAAAGGACTAGTAAATGGGTGATGAGAAGAAGAAATTCTACCATCAACTAATTCAAACATTGGTCAATCAACAACTCATAATATTTTATATTGCTTGATGTTAACTAAAAAATCTTTATGTTTTTTTTGCTTTTCTTGATCTAAGCAATAAAAAGTACGAATTGCACCAAGAACAATAGCACCTGTATTATTAGGTTCATAAGTTAAGTAACAAATCTTCTTATCTTCTGCAATTGAATAAGATTTCTTAATTGCAGCAATTTGTTCTTCAAAAAGAATAATTTTGCTATTAGTACTAAAAATAATTCGTTCTTTTTCTTTTGAATAAACTAAAAAATTCTTGCTGCCATGTTGTTCAGCAATTCTTAATATAGTTTTTCTTACTTTGTCATTAAATTTATCATCAACTCAAAAGCCTCTTAAAACTAACCCATTAGTTATAGAAGAAAAAGTAACTAACTTACAAGTACAACGTAAATCAGGCTTATCACTACCATAACTATCAACTGCTTCTTGATAACTCAATTTTTTCACAGGAAAATCTACTTTTGCTAATTGCAAATCTTTTCATAAGTTTGCTAATAATTTTTCTACTAGTTTCATAACACTTGTTTGCTTAGCAAAAGCCATTTCTAAATCTAATTGTTGAAATTCAGGTTGACGATCAGCACGAAAATCTTCATCACGAAAACATTTAGCAATTTGATAGTACTTATCAACACCACTAATCATTAGCAATTGCTTATATAGTTGTGGTGATTGAGGTAAAGCATAAAAAGCATTTTTTTTGATTCTTGACGGTACTAAAAAATCTCTTGCTCCTTCAGGAGTAGATTTTGTCAAACATGGTGTATCAATTTCTAAAAATTCTTCCTTGTTTAAAAAATTACGAATACTGTTGATAACTTGATGTTTAAATTTTAATTGGTCAAACATTTTTTTACGTCTTAAATCTAAATAACGATATTTTAAACGTAAATCTTCTAAGGCAGTAAAATTATCTTCATTATTAATAACAAAAGGAATATCTTTTGCAATAGATAAAACAATAATCTTTTTAGTATCTACTTCAATTTCTCCAGTGACAATTTTTAGATTAGCTACCTTTCTTTTTACAACTAGCCCAGTAACTTGAATAACTGATTCAACTTTTAATGCTTTTAAAATATTAAAATTTTCATCTTCTTTTCTAACAATTATTTGTGTTAAACCATAACTATCACGTAAATCAAGAAAAATAGCAAATTTTTTTACTCTAATATCATGAATTCAACCACTTAAAGTAACTGTTTGATTAATATTATCTTTTGTTAAATTGCCACAATTATGTGTACGATATTGCTCTAACATTACAATCCCTTCCTTAATTTAAAAGTTCATTAACTTTTTTAAATAACTCTTTTTCATTTTGATAGTTAATTAAAACTTTTTGGTTTTTTAACAATTGATACAATATTGATTGTCCTTGCTTTTCTAAAACTAAAAGATTGTTAGCATCTTTAATATTTTTAACTAAATTACTCCTTTGCTTTTCATTAAATAATTCAAAAATTCCATCAATAAATTTATTAGTTTTTCTTAAATTAGTAACTAACAACAAAATTTCTACTAGCCCTTCTTGATAACAACTAATAACAAATAAGTCTAAATTGCTAACAGAATTAAATTCAATTTTATCTTCTAAAAGTAACATCAATCTTTCAATGCCAAAAGCAAACCCAACAGCAGGATAATGATAAGGAACACCTAATTGTTGCGATAAATTATCATATCTACCACCACCAATTAAAGTGTTTTGACTCTTACCTAAAGTAACATTGTTATTAATAAATTCAAAAATAACACCATTATAATAATCTAGACCACGAACTAAATAAGAATCAATTTTAAAATTAATATTCAATTTTAATAAGCTATTAGTAAGTTCTTTAAAATATTGCTTTTCTTCTATACTATAAAAATCAGCTATTAATGGTAAATTTAATGTTAACTTTTGACAATTTTTACAATCTAAAACTCTTAAAGGATTTTTAGTAATTCTTTTTTGACAGTCTTGACATAATTTATTTTTTGATTTTGTTAATTCTTTTAAAAGTGCTTGATTAAATTCATTCTTAGTACTTTCAGAACCAAAATAATTTAAATGTAAAACACTATCTTTAATTGTTAGAACTTCAAGCATAGTATTTGCTAAAGCAATCACTTCAACATCTAATAAAGGATGTTTTGTTGCTAAAACTTCAACACCAAATTGATGAAATTCACGATTACGACCTTTTTGAGGATTTTCATAACGATACATCTTACCATAATAAAAGTATTTTTGTGTTTGCTTTTGATTATTATAAAGCTTATTTTCTACAACTGATCTAATAATTCCTGCTGTACCTTCTGGTCTTAATGCTAGCATACGTTGACCTTTATCTAAAAATTGATAAATTTCTTTTTCAACAATATTAGTTGTACTACCAATGGTACGTAAAAATAAATCTGCTGATTCAATTATTGGAGTAATCATTTCTTGATAATTAAAATTCTTAGCAACAGTTACTAATCGTTTGATAATGTTATTAAAAATAAGCACTTGTTGATGATATAAATCTTTTGTACCTTTAGGTCGTTGAAATTTCATTTTTTCACCTTAATTATATTTTACAAATATTTTAAATAAATTAGTTTGATATACTTTAAAATCTTACATGATTATTCTTGTTATCTCAATGATATCAGGCACTTTTTTCAATGAAGACATAATTTGATTTAAACGTTCAATATTTGGAACTCTGATAATTAATTTTAATGTTCCTTTATGATTAATTAATTGATTATTAGCATCAATATTTTGAATAAATACTTTTAAATGATTTAATAAGTTGATAATATCTGCAAATAAAGCTGGTCTATCAAGATAATAAATTTTAATTGATGAACTATAAAGACGATTAGCTGTAAGTGCTAAATTCCAAACTGTTTCTAAAGTTCTTTCTTTTCTTTGCTCATGAACCACATTAGGACAATCAACACGATGAACTCTAATTCCTTGTCCTTTACTAATATAACCAATTATTGGTTCATCAGGAATAGGCAAACAACAACGAGCCAATTGTGTTTTAATTGATGGAGTACTTTCAACAATTGCATCATTAGTACTAATATTTAAAGAAGTATTTTTCTTTAATTTTAAAGCTTTAAACTTAGGAGAATCACTAAAGAAAAGCATACTAACTGCTTCTTCAATTGAATATGCTCCATTAGCAATGTCCAAGCAAAAATCATCATAACTACTATACTTCAAAAATTTTAACCTTTGCAAAACAACAGAAGTACTAGCTATTCTTCAACGTAATTTATTTTCTTGAATATATTTATCAATCTTTTCTTTAGTAGTTTGAATCTTTTTTTCGTTATCAGAAGGTTTAACTTTTGTTTCTGGTGTTTCAGTTTGCTTATTTAAATATTTTCTAATTTTATGAAGAGCAGAATTAGTTTTTGCAATTGACAATCAATCATAATTAGGTTTTACTGTTTTTGAAGTCTTAACTTCAACAACATCACCAGTTTTTAAAACTGTATTCAAAGCAGAATAAACACCATTAATTCTTGCTCCCATTCCTGTCTCACCAATTTCAGTATGAACCTTATAAGCAAAATCAAGAACTGTAGCACCTAATGGCAAAGTAAGAACTTTACCATTAGGAGTTAGAACATAAATTAACTCACTAAATAAATCCTGTTTGATTTCAGTTTCTAAATTATCATTTTGCCTATCATCTTCATAACTATTAATTACATTTAAATCCAAGATAGTTTGAAAAATATTTAATTTTTCATCAATTTCTTCTTGTTTTTTCTTAGCACTAACTTCTTCGCCTTCTTTGTATCGTCAATGAGCTGCTGCGCCAACTTCAGCATAAATTTCCATTTCTTCTGTTCTAATTTGCAATTCATAAATTTCATTTTTGTAAACAATTGAAGTATGAAGTGATTGATACATATTATTTTTTGGTGTTGCAATATAATCTTTGAATCTACCTGGTAAAGGAGTAAATTTTTGATGCAAGTATCCCAATATAGCATAACAATCATCAACTGATTGACTTACAACTCTAATAGCTAAAATATCATGGATATCATCAAAATCTTTGCCAAAATGATACATTTTACGATAAATTGAAAATAAATTTTTACTTCTTCCATAAATTCGAAATTTTAAGTTTTCATGCTTAACTAAAGTTTTAGTAATTTCTTTAATAAAATTGCTAACTAAAATTTCTCACTTTTCTTTATCTGCTTTAATAAGATTACTAATTTTTTGATACTCTTGAGGATAGAGAACAGCAAAAGAAAGATCTTCTAATTCAGATTGCAACTCTTTCATACCTAAACGATGAGCAATTGATGAATAAACTTCTAAAGTTTCTTTAGCAACTATTTTTTGCTTTTCAGGATTTAAATATTGAATTGTTCTAATGTTATGTAAGCGATCTGCCATTTTGATAATGATAACACGAATATCTAAAGCTAAACTTAAATAAAGTTTTCTTAAATAATCAGCTTTAATTTCTGCACGCTTTTCTTTAGCAAAATGACTTACTTTTGTTACTGCCTTAACTAAATCAGCAATTTCTTCATCAAACTCTTTTACTAATTCTTCATAAGTAGTAGGAGTATCTTCTAAAATATCATGCAAAAGTCCTGCTTGAATTGTTGCAGGATCTAAATGCCATAAAGTTAAATTATATGCTGTTGATAATAAATGATATAAATAAGGGTCACCGTTCTTACGAATTTGGCCTTCATGTTTAGCTTTTGCATATTGATAAGTTTTTTCAATCTTATTTAAAATATTCTCACTTTTAATATAAGTTTTTGCTTGCTCCTGTACTTCATTAAAATCTTTACAAGTAAGTTCCATAATAATTAAAACTCAATCAAATTTAAGTAAGGAATATCAGCAAAATTTTGCTGTTCTTTAAATTGCACTAAAGAAATTAATGTTGCAATCCCAGCAATTTTAGCCTGAGTAAACTTAATTAAATCAATACAAGCACGAATTGTACCACTAGTAGCAATTAAATCATCAATAATTAAAACTCTATCATTTTGTTCTAAAGCATCTTGATGAATTTCAATAGCAGTTGTTCCATATTCTAAGTGATACTCAACTTTATAAGTTTTATAAGGCAATTTGCCTACTTTTCTTGCTGGAATAAATTTAAGATTTAAATAATAAGCTAAAGCTGAACCAAAAATAAAACCACGAGACTCTGGTGCTAAAATTGCTGTAACTTGATTTTTTTTAGCAAAAACAGCAAATATTTCAATTAGACAATGAAATGCTTTTGGTTCACTTAAAATTGGGGTAATATCTTTAAATTCAACTCCTGGCTTAGGAAAATTTGGAACATTACGAATCATTGCTTTGATATTTTTTAAATTCATTTCTTTTGCACTACTCCTTGAAGAACAACTAGCATGATATTCAGAATGCTAATCATTAATACCTTCAATAATATATTCATCTGGTCCAACTAAATCTTTTTTAATTTTTTCTGCACGCTTTTTATAGTGCTTAATTCTTCATCTTTCACAGAAAGTTCACAATCAAGGACCAATAAAATGACTAGTAATAAAAGTTACAATAGTACCAAGAATAAGAGCTAAACTAATTGATCAAAAACTTGGAAGAAAACATAAAACTACTAATGCTGTTAAAATTATAATACTATTTACTGCTAATGTTCTTGATAATGATTTTTTAATTCCATCATTACTAATAGCAATAATTTCTTCTTTTGTTAATTTGTTTCTTTTTTCATGATTATTTAATTTAATTTCTTTAATATTATCAAAAATAACAACACTATTAATTAAAACTAAGACTACTAATGCTAGAATTACTCCAATTGTCATAGTTGAAATTGTAATTTGCAACAAAGCTAATAAGGCTAAAGTTACAAAAACTACAGAAATCAAACTTACTATTAAAGGAATTGTAAAAGTAAGTTGAAATCTTATAATCACATAAATGAAAATTGTGATTAAAGAAATTGCAATAACAAATAACATACCTTTAAATAATTGATTTCCTGATAAAGCATTATTAATTGTATAAACCCAAGATGCTCCTGTATTTCTATTTAAAAGAACAAGAAAATCATCAGCTTCTGAAGCCTTAATATTAGTTTCAATAATAACTTTGATTACAGGTTTACCTGGACTAAGTGAATCAAGAATTAATGAAGCATAAATTTTTTTATATGACTTATGATTATCAGTTAAAACTGTAACAACTTCAGACTTTAATTCATTAGCTTGCCTTCATAAATCAAAATCAGGAACATCAGGAGTTTCTTTTGGAGCAGTTTGACCAGTAAAATCTATTCTACTATCAAAGCCTGAACCAAAATTTGAACCTGTAACAAAATAAACAGTACCAGATAAAAGGAAAATTACTCCAAATCAAACCATAATTCATTTTGCTGATTTATGTCAGAAATTTCATTTACTAGGAGAAACACTACTTTTTCTATCATCTAAATCCTTTTTGATACTAAATAATTTAATTTTCATAATAGCTAATTTTTTATTAACTTTTTTAGGAGAATGTTCTTTTTTTCTTTTGTAAGATTCATGATGGTTATCATGTTTAATTTCAGGAAGTGATTTATTTGTAGTTATTGTATCGTGTTTTAATGCCAGTAATTCAGGTTTTTTTTCAAAAGTATTATTTTTTAGTAAAAAATAAAGAATTAATCTTAAAAATAAAACACCAAAAAGAATGACACCAAAAGTTGAAAGTGAAGTCATAATCGCAAACCCTCTAATTGATCTTGAACCAAATCAAAAAATTGTTAGACTAACTATTAAAACAATAACACTACAATCAAAAGCTGAAACTAAAGATTTTCTATTAGCAACTTTAAAAGCATCAAAAACCGTTTTTCCTGATTTATATTCTCTTTGAATACTATTAAACAAACTAACAATAGTATCTAACAATAAAGCAAAACCAATAATTAAAGCAATTCCAGTTTCTGGTGCTACAACATTATTTAAAAATGTAAAAGTAACTAGAGTTGAAAGTAGAAATAAGAGGATAATTAATACTGCACTAACACCTAATAAACGATAATTAAAAATAATTGCCAAACTTAAAAATGAAAGTGAAATTATTAATCCAATAACAGCAACTTTAAGTGACTGAGCACCTAAAGTTGGATCAATATTTAAAACTGATAAAACAGTAAAATTATTTTTTTCTATTCCAGCATTTAAAACATTAACAATTTGCTGTACTTTTTCTTTGTTAAAGATATCATCATTAATAGTAATTTTATCAGCACCAATATTTTCAAGATTAATGTTTCCAATATAATATGGAGCATATTTATAATTAATAATTGCTGTATTTAAAGCTTTTGAAATATCAGGTAAAATAATCAAATCTTTAATATGTGGTAATCAAGCATTAAGTGGAGAACCCTTATTTTCTTTGGGATCAAAAGGTTTTTCAGGATCAAAAGTATTATCCTTATTATTAGTATCAACAGATAAAGGAAAATCAATATTATCTAAAGCATCAGAATATTTTCAATTAATCATATAAACACCATTCCGTGTTTGATTTAATAAATTAATTAAATTGGGATTTCCTCTTTTAACAGCATTATATAATCGTTCACCAGTACTATCTTCAAATCCTGGCGTGTTATTTGCTAATAATGCCTTTAAGCCTGCTTGCTTTGCTAAATCAGTTTTATCAATAAATTCAACTAAATCTTGTAACCCACTTAAAGTATTACGAATATAATTTAATAATCCTCCAATATCAGAATAAAAATAAATACTATCACTTGTTTTTTTAATTACTTCATTTATTGTCTTTAGCAAATTTTGATCTTTAATATCAAAAACTACCTCTGGTTGACCAGAATTAGAATTAGTATCTTGATAAATTTTACTAAAAGCATTATTGCTAATAATTCTTTCTTCTTTTTTTGTTCATTTCTCATCCTTAGCATCAAAATTATTAGCTAATAAATCATGACCTTGACTATCTAGTAAATAAATATAGCCACGTCTTGCAATATTGTTAATAAAAATTGGTAAATCAATCCCAGCAGACTTACTAATTGAAACATTATAAAAATTACCTGTACTAGTACTTTTTTCAATGATAATATTACTTGTTCCTAAAGGATCAACACGATTTTCTAACAAGTTAACAACTTTTTGAGGTTTAGAATCACTCTCATAAATACCATCATATTTAACTTGAGTTTGATAACCTCCAGCAAATTCAATACTTAAATTACTGTTAGCATCTAGATAAATAAAACTAAAAACTGCACTAATAATAATTGCAGCAGCTATGATAAATAAGGTAGTAATTCTTGTAAAAAATGAAAAACTTTTTTCTTTTTTTTTATTTTTTATGCTTGATAAGGATTTTTTCATTACTAAAAATCACTTCCTAAAACTTTGAAAATATCTGATATAAGAATACCAATAAAAGTAATAAAAAACAATCAATTTTTTAGATAATATTAATTACTAGCTAATATTTTCAATAATAAGTTACTATTATTTAACTAAATTATTAAATTATTTTTATCTTTAAAATGATCAATAATTGATAAGGCTAACTTATTAGTAACTCCTTTAACTTTTTGTAAAGCTACAATATCATGACGTGCAATATTTTGTTTAAGTTCTTCAAAACTAAAAAAATTAAGAATTTTTAAAGCCATCTTAGGACCAATATAATTAATGCTAATTAATTCTAAAAAATATTGTTTTGTTTCTAGGTTTAGAAAAGCAAAATATTCACTTATTGGCAATCGCTGATAAAAATAAATATATAATTTTACAGTTTGATTTAAAGGTAATAAATGCAAGTTAACACCTTGAAAAACAAAACCATGATTATTATATTCAAAAATAATTTTTCCTAAACGATATTGTAAAACAACACCAATATAATATTCATCCATATAATTCTCCTTTACTAATTAAAAATCCTTCTTTTTTAATTAGTAAAAAAAATTAAAAATTCCTTTATCCTTTTAAATTAGTCTCAACTAACTGAACATCTTCATCATTTTCTAATAAATCTAAAAGTTTTTGATATAAATTCAATTCATCATCGTTGTTAACATCTTCAGGACTAATATAATTTATTGGAATATTTCTTACTTCATTGACAATAAAAATTTTAATTCCAGCATTTGCTAAAGCATCAGCAACATTTAATAAATCCTTGACACTAACTTCTAAATGAACAATATCATCATTTTTTGTTAATTCTTGAACTTCAAAATCAATCACTAATTCTAAAATCTGATCTAAACTTAATTTAGTAGTAAACTCAAGTACTCCTGCTTTAAAAAATAAATATTGAACAGAATTTGTTGTTGCTAATTTACCATTACATTTATTAAAATAACTACGAATATTACTTGCAGTACGATTTTTATTATCAGTTAGACAATGAACAATAATAGCAATTGAACTTGAACTATATCCTTCATAAATTACTACTTCATAATTAGTAGTATCACCTTGACTATTTGCCTTTTTAATAGCACGTGTGATATTATCTTTTGGCATATTCAAACTACGAGCTTTTTCTAAAATTGCTCTTAACTTAGAATTATTATCAACATTAGAACCATATAACTTAACAGCAATATAAATTTCTCGAGAAATTTTTTGAAAAATCTTACCACGCTTGCTATCTTGAGCATCTTTTCGATGCTTGATATTAGCAAATTGTGAATGACCTGACATATTAAGCCCCCTTTTTCTAACTACGTTTTCATTCTGGTGCTTGAGGAATTAAGCAACGTTTATGTTCAGTTATTTGATTTAAGTGGTTAATTCTTTTTTTTACTGATTCAGAAACTTGATTAATATTTCCTAATAAATATTGGTCTAATTCATGATAACTAAATTGCATTTCCTGCTCATCAGTTTGTCCATATCATAAACTAGCAGTTGGTGTACGAACAATAATTTCATCAGTAACTTTTAAAATTTTTGCTGCAGCAAAAACATCTTGCTTTAATAAATGAACAATTGGCAATAAATCAACTGCTCCATCACCATACTTAGTGAAATAACCAATATGTCATTCATCAGCATTATCTGTTCCTACAACCAAATAATTATGATTTTGTGCATAAGCATACAATAAATTCATTCTTAATCTTGATTTTAAATTACCAAGAACAATCTTTAATTTTTCAGGTTTAATACTTTTATCTAATAATTTTTTAAAACTAAGAAATGTATCATCTAAATCAATCACTTCTGATTTTAATTGATGAGTTTGAACTAATTTCTGAGCATATTTCAAATCAATTTCTGGTGAAAAGCAAGGCATAATTAAATTTAAATGGTTATCAGGAAAAGCCTTCTTAATCAACAAAGAAACAACTGCAGAATCAATACCACCACTTAAACCAACAATTAAACCCTTAGCATTTGCTTTCTTTACTTCTGCTTGTAAAAATTTTACTATTTTTTCTAAATATTGTTCTAAATTCATAACTACTCACTTTCTTTAAATTCATTGGACATTGCTAAAATGCTATTATAATGTGCTGATAATTTATTATGAGTCTTATCAAGAAGATCTATTTTTTCATTAGTATTATTAAACTCTTTCTTAATAAGTTCTCAACGAACAACTCAACGTTCAAAATCAGTTTTAAATAAAAGTAATTTTTTGGCAATATGTTCTACTTCTTTATTAAATTGCGAATCTTTCATGTGTTTTTCAACAGTAAATAAAACCGCTGCTAAAGTTGTTGGTGAAGTAATTCAAACTTTTTTCTTAAAAGCATAATCAACAATTTCTTCAGAAAAATTACCATAAATAAAAGCAAATATGTCTTCAGAAGGAACAAACATAATTGCACTAGAAATTTTATTTTTAATGCTAATATATTTAGCAACTTCATCAATTCGCTTACGAATATCACCACGAAAACTTTTTAAATGAGCTTCCTTAATTTTACTATCTTCTGAAGCTAAATATTTTTTATAATTTTCAAAAGAAAATTTTGAATCAATTGCAATTCCTTCTTTTTCTTCACTTGTCCTAACATAAGCATCAACAATATTATTATCTGCAGTTTTATATTGGCGTTGTCACAAATTAGAATTAGAGCCTAACATATTAGTTAAAATCTTCTCTAATAAATATTCACCAACATTACCACGCTTTTTTGTGTTAATAAAAATTTCCTGTAAATTTTGAACATTCTCACTAATTTTTCCTAAATCTTTTGATGATTCTTGTAATTTTGCTAAATCTCTAATAACATCAGTAACTTGATTTTTAATTTCTGAAGCATTTCTTTTATAATCATCTTCTTTTTTAATTAATGAATTCTGAAAATTTTCAATTTGTTTAATTAAAGTGGTTACTTTATCTCTTTGATCACGATCAGAACTATCTCAAGTTGTTTTGAAACTATTAATAATTCCAAATAATTGTGTTCTTTGAATTTCTATTTGTTCTTTTAAATTTTTTACTTGCAAGTCTAAAAGTTCTTTTGAAGAATTAATATCTCTTTGTAAAGGTTCAATATTCACTGAAACTTGTTGCTTTTTTTTATTTTGATTAGAAATTATTCAGCCACTAATAATAGCCAAAAATGAAATTAAAATTAAACTTAACAATATAATAATTACTTCTTTCATAATTTTATCTCTCTTATTTAATTACTCTTCTTCTCAAATCATATTATAATTAAATATTTTAACACTATCACCCTTTTTTATTCCTTTTTTCCTTAATTCTTGAAATACTCCCAAATCTTGTAGTTTAATTTGAAATAATAAAATATTTTGATGAGTATTTAAAGGATTCTTTTGAGAAATCTTACTAATTGTTGAACCACTAACTTCTCAATGATGAGCATTAATTTTTTTGATAATAATTTCTCATTCAGTTCTTTCTTTTTGTTGATACTTATATAAAACATGATCTTGCATTTCTGCTACTATATCTTCTTTATCAATTTTAGTTTGCTTTACTAATTGATTAACTTTTTCTAATAGCATCTTAAGATCAATTTTCTTTAAAGCTGAAATAGCAAAAACTGGTTTTTTGATTTGCTTTTCTAATTTCTTTACAACTGATAAATCATCTAATAAATCAACTTTATTAGCAACAATAACTTCAGGTTTTTTTAAAATATCTTTATTATACTTGCTTAACTCTTGAATAATTAATTGATAAGTTAAAAAATGATCAGTAACACTATTGCTAACATCAATCATATGAATTAAAACTTGACAACGTTCAATATGCTTTAAAAATTGTAATCCTAGTCCCTTACCATCACTTGCTCCAGCAATTAAACCTGGCAAATCAGCAATAACAAAACTATCATTATGAATTCTAACAACAGCTAACTGCGGATCTAAAGTTGTAAAAGGATAATCAGCAATTAAAGGTTTTGCTGCTGAAACTACTGATAAAAATGTTGACTTACCAGCATTAGGTAATCCAATTAAGCCAACATTAGCAAGTAACTTTAATTCACAAATAATTTCAAACTCTTCACCAAAAGTACCATTCTCAGAAATTCTTGGAACTCGATTAGTTGCTGAAGCAAATTTAGCATTTCCTCTGCCACCCTTGCCACCTGTTGCAATAACTTCTTCTTGCTTATGTCTAATAATATCAGCAATAACTTCATTTGTTTTAGCATTTTTAATAATTGTTCCTAAAGGAACTTTAATAAAAATATCAGCACCATTTTTTCCATGCATATTTTTTGGCTTACCGTTTTCTCCTAATTTTGCAGCTATTTCTTTTGTTTTTCTTAAATCTAATAAAGTATTTAACCCTTCATCACCAACAAAGATAACACTACCACCATCACCACCATCACCACCACTTGGTCCACCTTTAGGAACATAAAGTTCACGACGAAAAGCAATGATACCATCACCACCTTTACCAGCTTTAACTTTCAATTTAATTAAATCAATAAATTTCATCTTTTCTCACCATTTTTATTAATTAGTAAGCAAAATATTTACTAATAACACTAACAATTTCTTGAGCTACTTTTATTTTACTATCCTTAAACTGATAGTTTTGGTCTTTAAAACAAAATGTTACCTCTGTTTGATCTTGATTCATGGTATTAATGTCATTCATGATAATGCCATCACAATTTTTACTAAACATTTTATTCTTAGCAATAGTAAAATCTTTGTTGTCTTGAGCGCTAAAACCAATCAACAACTGTTTTGTTTTTAACTTACCTAAACTAGATAGAACATCTAAATTTGTAACTAAATTTAATTGTAATTCTTTATAGTCAGATTTACTAATTTTTCCTTGTCATTTTTTTTCTAATTGATAGTCATTTAAAGCAGCAACACAAATAACAATATCTGCTTTTTCAAAATATTGTTTCATTGTAGAAAAAAAAGTTTGATTAGTGTTTGCTTTAAGAATTGTTAAGTTTTGATGTTGAATTAAAGGAATACTAACATCACCAACAACAGCAATAACTTTAGCATTTTTAGCTAAAAATGCTACTACTAAATCTTGACCCATCTTTCCTGAAGAATTAATTGTTAGATAGCGAATATCATCAAAATAAGTTCTTGATGATCCATAATTAATTAGTACTGTTTTATTAGTTAGTTCAGTACTTTCAATTTGATATGTTTCAATAATTTTAAAAGCTTCTTCTGGTTCTTTTAGCCTACCATCACCTATGATATTACAAGCAAGCATACCGTTTTCAGTTTCAATAATTTTAACTCCAACATCTTGAGCTAATAGTGCTAAATTATTTTGCATTGCTTGATTATGATACATGTAATGATTCATTGCTGGAAAAATAATTTTCTTAAAAGGACTTGCTAAAAAAGTAGCTAAAGCCAAATTATCACATATTGCTAATGCGGCTTTACTAATAAAAGTCATTGTTGCAGGATAAACAACAATTAATTCATTATTTAAAGCAAATTCAGTGTGGCTCATTTGATCATTTTTATGATAGAAATCTTTTTCTAAAAATTCACTATGAACTTCAACATTTTCAGGAAGTTTTACAAACTTACTAGCACTAGGAGTAACTAAAACAGTAACATGATATTTCTGCTTTAATAATTGATATAAAACTAATGCTTTGGGTGCTGCAATACTACCTGTTATTATCAAAATTATTTTTTTCATAAATTCTCCTAAAAATTATCTTTTCAAAATAAATAATACCTTGAAAACAATAATAATGAAATATATAGCATTAATTTCTTTGCTATTTAATAAGGAAATTAATGCAAAACTAATGAAAGAAATAGTGAAAGTAATTTTTATTAATTTAACTATAGTAAAAATCTCTTCAAATACTAAAAATAGATTAGTTCATTATCTAGATAATGAACTAATCTATCTTATTTTTTTGTTGCTAAAACTTCAACTTTAGTTTTATTTTTAGCATATTTAATATACTTAACAACTCCAGTTTTTAAAGCAAATAAAGTATCATCACCACCACGACCAACATTAGTTCCAGGATGAACTTTAGTTCCTCTTTGGCGATAAATAATTGAACCTTCATGAATCAATTGTCCATCGCTTGCTTTTGCTCCTAAACGTTTAGAATGAGAATCTCTACCATTACGAGTTGAACCAACTCCTTTTTTAGAAGCAAAAAATTGTAAATTTAATTGAAAACGCATTTTAGTAAACCTCCTTGATAATTATATTTTTAGAATATTGATCACTAATAGTTTTAAATTGTCATAGCATTGTCTTTAAAATTATTTGATTATTATTTGTTGGTTTTAAAACAGTAATAGTTATTTTATTATTTTCTTGGATAATTTCAACTTCTGTTTGAGAAACTAAATTATCAAGAGCATTTAAAGTACCAAATATAACTGCAGAAATTCCTGCACAAACAATATCTTTACCATATTGATCAAAATTAGCATGACCTGCAACTTCAGTTCTAACAATATTGTTTGTTTGATAATAAAAACTAACTTTTACCATGATTAACTATTTTTTTGTTGTAGTTTTTGTTGCTTTTTTTTCAAGATTGTTTACTGCTGTTTTTTTACTAGTTGTTGAAGTAGTCTTTGCTACTTTTGGTTTTGAAGAAGTTGTTGAAGTAGTCTTTGCTACTTTTGGTTTTGAAGAAGTTGTTGAAGTAGTCTTTGCTACTTTTTTTACTTCTGTTTTTGTTACTTCTTCTTTTAACTTTGTTGAAATTGATGGTTTTTTATTTTTCTTTACTACTACTTCTTTTTGTGCTGGCTTTTCTTTTTTTTCTTTATCTTTAGCACTTAATAAAATATCAGTAATTTTAATCTTTGTATAAGGTTGACGATGACCATACTTAGTTTTATAATTTTTCTTTGGCTTATATTTAAAAACAATAATTTTTTTAGCCTTATCTTGCTTAATAATTGCTGCATGAACTTCAGCACCTTTAATAAAAGGTTTACCAATTATTCCATCAATCATTAATACTTGATTAAAAATAATTTTCTCATCAGCATTACCTGCTAATTTTTCAATAAAGTATTCCTTACCAACTTCAACATTAATTTGTTTACCGCCTGTTGCAATAATTGCAAACATCATAACACCTCCAGTTTAGACTCGCCTTATAAGGTGGATTATTAAACTAAATAATTTTAATTTAATATCACTTGTACCCAAAAGAAGTGCGGTTGAAACTGCATAAACAGTCTTATCTATTATAAATAAAACCAAAATTAAAATCAAGTATTACTACATGTCAAGTTGAAGAAAAATTTTTGAAGTTTTAAATCTAATAACTTACAAGTTTTCAATTAATTTAAGAAAATAATGGTGAACTTGTAAATTTAGGATATAAGAGTATTCATTGAGAGACAGAAGAATATTAATTATTTTACAGATTAAAAGTTTTAACTAAATAATTATTATTTTGTTTCATTATTATATTTAAAATGAATTCAATAAATTATTTATTGAATTCATTTTAAATATATAACTATAATCTTGTACTTTCTAACTCTTCTTCTGATTCATTTACATATGGGTCTTGCATTTCATCATATTCAAGTTGTGTTGAAGGATTTTCAAGATTATAACTTGTTTCTAAAAAATTATAATCTTTAACTGCTTTTTCAAGTTCTGCTTTTTCAAGTTCTTGTATTTTTACTATCCTTGTATAAAATTCTAATAAATCTTTTCGTTCATTTTTTATTTTTTCAAGAGATTGTTCTAAATCTTTAATTTCTTTTATCATTCCATTTTTTTCTCTAAATTTTTCAAATTTTCTACTTAAAGATTGAAGTATTAAACCTAAACAACCCTCATTTTTAATTTCTTGAGTTTCTTTCATTTCTTCTACAAAAACATCTTCTTCAATAGCTTTAAAATTTGTTAATACCACCGAATCAGTCTTACTATCTAATTCACTCTTATTATTACTTAATTTATAAACACTTTCTGCATTATTTTCTTTCATTTCTTCTACAAAAACATTTTCTTCAATAGCTTTAAAATTTGTTAATACCACTGAATCAGTCTTACTATCTAATTCACTCTTATTATTACTTAATTTATTCTTATTCACTTTATAAACATTTCTTGCCATATTTTCTCTCTTTTCTATTTTTATGAATTTAAACTTAAAAATGATAGTTTCTTTCAAAAACTATCATTTTTTATAATTTTTCTAAATTAATCTTTCATCACCAAATTCAGACTCTGATTCAATTTCAGGTTGTTTCAATTCAATTTTCTTTTTCATTGTTTTAATTTTTACTTCATACATATTTCTTTCTTTTCTTTGCTGTTCTATTACCGTTACTACTCTTTCAATATTTCTATCTCATTCCTTTTGTTCAGTTATTAAAGTTTCAATATCAGCATTTAAAAAACTAATTTCTTGCCCTAATTTAGAATTTTCTGCTGTAAGTCTATGAAATCCTTTTCTAAAAGAGTTAATTATTAAATTTAAAGACTTTTGTTTTTTTCTTAAGATAGAACAGCAATCAGAAGATTGATTTTCTTTTTCTTGATCTAAATTTTCTTTTTCTTGAGTTTCTTTCATTTCTTCTACAAAAGCATCTTCTTCAATAGCTTTAAAATTTGTTAATACCACTGAATCAGTCTTACTATCTAATTCACTCTTATTATTACTTAATTTATAAACACTTTCTGCATTATTTTCTTTCATTTCTTCTACAAAAGCATCTTCTTCAATAACTTTAAAATTTGTTAATACCACTGAATCAGTCTTACTATCTAATTCACTCTTATTATTACTTAATTTATTCTTATTCACTTTATAAACATTTCTTGCCATATTTTCTCTCTTTCCTAAAATTTATTTGTACATACTTAACAAATAAATTTATTAAACTTTGAATCAAAAATAATTTATAATTCAAATCAATATTATTTCTTTTTATACTAAAAAACTAAAGATAAAATTTAATCTTAGTACTAAAATAAGCTTAATTTCAAAAATAATTTCTTTTGGTTACAATTTATTAACTTTTTAATTTTTTAACTATTATGTTATAAGTTAATACTAATAATTATTATCAGAAATTATCAGAAACATTTGGATTAGTAAAAACCTCTTTTTGAATTGATTTTTTTCATTACCACAGAATAAATAGCTTTCACTAAAAATTAAAACTGCTGATAACAACATAAGTAATTCATTTAATAAGTAAATCAATTATTACAAGAACTCTAATAGCAAAAATTAAATTATTTTTTCTTGCTAAAATTAAACTTGCTAAATTATATATTATATTTAAGAATCATAAGAGTAAGTACAAATTCTACCAAAACTAATCTTCATTAGCCAAGCAATTGGAATAACAGCAATTAATTCTACTGTAATTTCCAATACTCAATTAACTAACATAAGACAATTTACAAATTTTTACTGGCAAATATTTTTTAAATCACTTCATTTAATTTAATTAATATAATTCTTCCAATCCTTAAAAATGTTTATTGTCCTTTCAAGACTATAGCACGCTAATGCTAGTATTGCTTTTGGTTAGGGTTACTAGCCCCTAAAATTCATTAATGTACCAATAATTAATGAAATAATTTTCATTTTTTTAAATTAAATTTTTAATGAATTGAAAAGATTATTGGATTTTTAAAGCTGATAACTTACAAGTTTTCAATTAATCTTGTAAATTTACAACTCAATTAAATTCTAATTTTAATTTTAAACTAATATTTTATTTTAACAAGTACATATAATAATTTTTTTTAATAACTAAAAAATTACATATAAACTATTGAAAAACAAAGTTATTAATTTTTTCCTTTCTAAAATAAAAAATTCACTTATAAAAAGTGAATTTAACCAAACTGTAAATATTAAATAACATTTGGTGAACTAATGTTATTTAATTATTGATTCAAATCTTCATTTAAAGTAAAGATAAAATACTTTTTTTTAAAAATAAAAAATAAGTTTATTTTTTTCTAATTACTAGCAATAAAATAACACTAGCAAAAAATATCCCAATAACTGCAAAAGCAAAAGCAATAATAAATCTAATTAAGAAATAATGATAGTTTAATCAGTAACTAGTTAAATATAAAGCAACAATAAAAAAAACAAACAGAACAACATAAGTAAATTGATCTAACTGATGCAATTTAAATTTATAAGTAATAAAAGTCATAATAAGAGCAAATAAGAGGAAAGCAAATGACAAAACAAACATTAGTCACAATGGTAACTTAAAAGTAAAAGAAAAATCTTTTGAAGTTAAAAAAAATAAAAGTAAGCCAGGAATCAAAACCTGAATAGTTAAATAACAAAAACTAACAAAAAAATTAGTTCTTTTTAAACAATCAGGCTCAAAAATTTGATCATTTTCATTCAATTCAATAGTATTAGTAGTCATTTTTCTACTGCCTTACTTAAATTTTATAATCTACTTAATTGTAACACTCATCAGAAAATAAAAAAGATGTTTTAATAAACATCATTTCCTTTAAATGGAGCGGGTGATGGGAATCGAACCCACGTCTTCAGCTTGGAAGGCTGTAATAATAGCCACTATACGACACCCGCATTAAATAAGAATTTATACCAACTATTAATTTTAAAGTCAATATAAATACTACTACATAAATAATCAAAAAACTAGTTTTTTATAAACTAATTTAACAAAAAAATTAAAAAATACTAAATTTTAGCAATTTATTTATATTTTTTCTAAAAAATAATGGTTAAATGCTACTAATTTGTGTAATAATTATAAATACACAGAAAGGGTGATATAGGCGATAAATAATGGTTAAAATGGTTAAGTTAACTTAGATTATTTTGACGTCAAAAAAATTAAAATAACTATTATTTTTTTAACTTTTAATTTATTAAATTTTAATTTATTAAACTTTTCCTTGCTTTAATTGCAAGAATGAAAAAACTAGAAAGAGGAAGAATATGTGAGTTTATACAAAAGATGAATCAGAAACTCTATTAAAAGCATTAGAAACTAAACGTAAAGAAGAAGTAACAAAAAATTTAAGAGAATTAGAATTCAAGCAAACAGAAGAAGTAGATCAAAAATTAAAAGATCTAGAAGCTAAACGTCAAGAAGAAGTAAGCAAACAAATAAGAGAATCAGAAAATAAGTTAACAGATGAAACAGCCGAAAAATTAAAAATGCTAGAGGATAGACGCAAAGAAGAAGTCTATCAACAATTAAAAGATCTTGAAAATCAACGTCGAGACGAAGTAAGCAAACAACTAAAAGATCAAAAAACTCGACAAACAGATGAAATAAATGACAAACTAGAAGAACTTGAAAACAAACGTAAAAAAGAAGTATTTGAACAATTAAATGAACTTGAAAACAAACGTAAAGAAGAAGTAACTAAATCTTTAAAAGAGTTAGACACTAGACATACAGACGCAAAAAAAGATATAGAAAATAAACTAACTAGAGAAAGATGAATTATTGGCGAATACAAATGAATGTCAATTGGTTCAAAAATGCCTGATGGTTGAATTAAAATAGATCTTCTTGATGGTTACACATTAGTTCAAGGAAAAAAAGTTGGAGAAACAACAGGAAGTGTTAAGAAGCATAATCACTTATTTGGTAAAAATGATTTTGCATGAAGCATTCGTCGTGGTCTTGATGGAAAAGCAAAAGTTGCTTTTACCCCTAACAATGTTGGAGGAGAATCACGAGAAGATCAATTAATTCCATTCATTAAAACTTGAAATGATTCACTTTTCATTGACAGTACAAGTTTTGAAGGAGATGGATTAGAACCTGAACAAAAAGGTAATCTAGCAGCTGGGCTGTTTGCTGAACTTTGACAATATAAAGGAATTTAATTTATCAATAAAAATATCTATAGAAAAAAATGTTAATTATAAATGCAACGATATATGAATTTTCTCATCTATCGTTGTTTTTTTATTTCAAAATAAAACAGACACCCCCTTAAACCAACTAAAGCTAGAAAGGATGTCTTTTACAATCAAAAAACGACATTTAATTGATTATTTATTAAACCAAGAAAATAAATCTTTTGCTCAAATAACTCAAATTCTTAAATGAAATAAATTACAAGAAACATATCAAGCAAACACTATCAATTTAAGCAAACATAATTTTGCTAGCAATAAATATAAAGAATTTTTAAATACTTTTATAGTCATTTTGATGCTAAACAAAAACTTTAATGATACAAAAAGTAATTGATAAAATAAATAATCATTTTAAGTGTTGCATTTATAACTACAATTCATAATACTATTTAATGCCTTTATTCTTTTTATTAAGATAATAAATACTAAATAAAGCAAAGATAATACTAAAAAAGGCAATAAAGACAACAATTAACCATAAAAATCACAACTTGCTAATAATTAATAAAACTAAAAAAAGAATATTCAAAAATAAAAATATTAAAGATAAGAAGAAAAAAACTGCTAAAAGCTCAAAATTTTTAGTTACTCAAATTGGCATAACAACAATAAAAAGAATAACCAAAGTTACTGGTCAAATAGAAATTTGTAGTGACCATTGCATCACTATAGCAGCTAAATTATTAGCTGCTTTGGGATAAAAATTTTTTGTTAAGAACATCAATCAAACTAAAAATAATAAAATACCAGAGATTGTAATGCTAATACAATTAAACAGCATCAAATTTTTTGGATTAATTTTTTTTCATCTTGTTTTAATAAATTTTCTCATTTTAATTCTAAGCCTCTAAATAAAAAAATTAGCTTACTTTTTTAGTTATTTTAGTTTCTACTTTTTTATTTTTTGCTTTAGATTTATTCTCATTTATGAATTCCATAACAATAAAAAAGATAAAACCACCAACAAAAAATAACAATATAAATAGCAAATAAATAATAGTACCAATTGACATTATTTTACCCTACTTTCTTATTCTTGCTAAAGAAAAGACTAATTTTTTTATGATATACCAAAATAACAGCTAAAATTAATGGAATAACAACACCAATTACCAAAGCTACTAAACCATTAGTAAAAGCATTATCAGCAATTAAAATTCCTACTTGATAAAATGAAGCAATAATATTGATAAAAATAAGGATTGGAGCAAGAATTAAAATAAAGAATCCAAATGGTTTGTTTCATTTAATTCAAGAAAATTTATTATTATATTCTTTTAAACTAGGATATATTTTTCAACCAATTGGACCAATACCAACTAACAATACTAATCCTAAAATTAGTAATCAAACTTGAGAAACTCATGTTCCAACAGCATTAATTAAAGCTGATGAGTTATTAAATGTATATAATACTGAAATTATCATTGTAATTCCAACAGAAATAAATAATGATTTAACTCTTGAAACATTAACTTCATATTCTAAACCATTAACCATTGACTCTACTTGACCAATTAAAGACGATAATCCCGAACAAGATAAAGCTAAGAAAAAAATAACACCAAGGAAATTTCCAAAGCCATAAGCAGTTTGATTAATAATAGAAAATAATTTTGGAAATACTTGGAAAACTAATGCTGAACCACTACCACCACCAAAAATTTCATCAAATGACTTATTTTCTTGATGAGCAATGTTTCCAATAGCACTAAAAACAATAAATGTTGATAGTACTCCCACAAGACTTGTTCCTAATCCAACAATAAAAGCTTGATTAGTATTATCTTGATTTTTTGGTGCATGAGCTGAATAAATATAAATTGTTCCTGTACAAGTTGACAACATAAAGAAAGCTTGTCCAAAAGCACTTTTTCATAAACCTGGATCTAATATTGCTTCAGGCTTAAACTTTAGCATATTCTTTAAACCGTTCCCAGCTCCTGCTAAAGTACTAGTATAAATTACTAAAAAGATAATTGTTGTAAACAAACAAGGAATAAAAACTCTAGTAACTTTTTTAATCCCTTTACTAACTCCACCTAACAAAATTACAGCTATAATTAGTCATACTACTAATGTTGCTACTAAAACTTTTCAATTTAAACTCCCTAACTGTGAAAAACTAGTAGGATTTTCATTAGTAATATTTAGAATTTGCTTCACAAAAAAATTATCTTGATTCAAACTACTAGTAAAACTAATAATGACATTAATCAAACATCATCCAATCAAAACACTATAATAGGTACTTAACATTAAAACCACACTTGAATTTAATCAAGCAAATAAAGCACCTTTCCTACCACTAGTTTCAGTAAAAAATTCAATATGATTTTTTCTTGATTTATTACCAATTGTCATTTCAATAAACAAAACTGGAATGGCACAAATTATCACTGAAATGATAAAAGGAATAAAAAATGCACCACGATAGATATATACTTGGTTAGGAAAACCTCAAATTCCACCAAGTCCAACAGTAGCACCAATAACTGATACAAGAAAACCAAATTTATTGATTGTTTTTCTTGATTTTGTATTCATAAATTTTTTTCTCCTTTATTTATATAATTATAATATTAATAATTGTAAACTATTTCTTTTAAATTTTAAAACTATTATAAAAAAATCATATTATTTCAATCAAATACTAACTGATAATATGATTTTAAAGTATTTAAACTGGTACCCAGAGTGGGACTTGAACCCACATGATTTCTCGGCAGGTTTTGAATCTGCTGCGTCTACCAGTTTCGCCATCTGGGTATTTAATTTTAGAAAAAAAGAAAGACTTATTTTCTTTCTTGACTTTTATATAATTATAATACTAAAATGGTGCCCAGAGCGAGACTCGAACTCGCACAGCCTTTAAAAGCCACCGGATCTTAAGCCCGGCGTGTCTACCATTTCACCATCTGGGCAAAATTATTAAAATTAATGGTGCCCCCGGCAAGGTTCGAACTTGCGACACCCCGATTAAAAGCCGGGTGCTCTACCACTGAGCTACGAGGGCAATAAATTAATTAAAATTAATGGCTGGGGTGGATGGGATTGAACCATCGCATGTAGGAGTCAAAGTCCTATGCCTTACCGCTTGGCTACACCCCATTATCATGGTGGAGGGGGAGGGATTCGAACCCCCGAACTCAAAAGAGATCTGATCTACAGTCAGGTGCAGTTAGCCATGCTTTGCTACCCCTCCGTGGTGCTGGCGACAGGAATTGAACCTGCAACCCCTTGATTACAAATCAAGTGCTCTGCCAAATTGAGCCACGCCAGCTTATATTGATATATTAAATAAAATTAAAATGGTGGAGCATAACGGAATTGAACCGCTAACACTTGCTTGTAAGACAAGGATTTTACCATTAAATTAATGCTCCAAAAATATTTTTTGGTTTTCTAGTTTAAAAAACCTAATTCATTATAATAGATATTTTTTAGATTTACAATTACTTTTAAGTAAGATTTTAAAAAAATATTTAATTAAAATATCTATTCTATCTTTTATCACTTTATCAAATTATCAAATAAGGTAAACTTATCAAAGTTTGATAGTGATATAATAAATTAATAATAATTATACTATAATAAGTACGGTGAAAATAATGAAATTGAAAAGTAATTGAAAAAAATATCCAATATCAGAAAAAATAATGATCATTTTATTTTTAACTGGTCTATTTTTTTTAATATCTGGAATGATAATGCTTTTAAGTATTAGAGTTAATGGAATTTTTAATGGCTTTAATTTAATTTATAATATTGGTCTAATTCCAAGTTTACAATATTATGAACCAAATAATCTTATTAATTTAATTTTTTTAAAAGTAGGAATTATTTTTACTATCCTCTTAATGCCTGTAACTTCTGGAACAAGTATTATTTTATTTATTATTAACAGAACTTCTTTAAATAAAGGATAAAACTATGGAAAATAAAATAAATAATTATAGTAGACAAATAGTTGAAAATTTAAAACAACATGATAAATCTCTAAATTTAAAAGAATTAAAAGGAAAAATAATAATTTTTGTTATTGATATGATTAATGGATTTGTTCAAGAAGGTAATTTATCTTCACCAGAAATCAAAACAATTGTGTCACCAATTAAAAATTTCTTGAATCAAGCAATTAAAGAAAAAATTGAAATTATTGCTTTAAATGATGCCCATAGTCAAAATAATCCAGAATTCAATAACTATCCTATTCACTGTTTAGAAAACAGCAAAGAAGCAGACTTAGTTACTGAATTACAATTTCCTGAAATTAAAATTATCAAGAAAAATAGCACTAACGGATTTTTTAATCTTGATCTATCTAAACTTGAAGCTTATGAAAATATTATTATTACTGGTTGCTGTACTGATATTTGTATTTATCAATTTGCCTTAAGTTGCAAAACTTGATACAATCAACAAAACAAAAATGTTAATGTTATTGTATCAAAATCAATGACTGCAACATTTGATAGTTCTAACCATCCTAGTGATGTTGTTAACGCCATTGCCTGAAATTCAATGATAAAAAATGGAATTATTATTGTTAGAGAAATTAATTAAGATAATTAAAATATACTATCAAATAAAACACGATATGATTTAATAAATCATATCGTGTTATTTTTTTATTTTGTTTTTTTTAATCGTTAATAAATTAAGCAATTGCAATTTAAAAATTATAATTGCAAATCTTTCTTAATAAAGAAACAATTTCCTAAAATAAAGAAACCAAATGGAAGAACAAACATCACTGGGAGTTGTCACGCAAAATCCAAAACTTTTGCACCAAAAATTTCTGCTGATATTGTACCATTAAAATCATCTGTTATATGAGGAATTGAACCAAATGTAAAAGGTGAATTAAATAAAGAAATAATAGTTAAATATTTAAAATATTTCAAACTTTTAAGACTAGGAATACTTGATAACATCGCTAAAATAGTACAAACAATAAAAAATATTGAAACAGTAGATGCTACTGAAATAGCTATTGCACCTTTGTTAAATAAACACATAATAAATCAATTAATTGAAGTTCAAAATAAAGCTAGCAAAATAAAAGCAAAGTTATACAATAAAATATTCCCTAACACAAGACTATTAAAATCTTTATACGTAACTGGAAAAAGAATTATTTGTAATAAAAGAATTGCTCCATAAACTATTAATATTGATGAAACTAGAACAAAAAATTTTGAATTTAAAATTGTTTTTCTAGACATTGGTGTTGTTAGTCATGAAGCAAAATATCCGCGATCAACTTCTTTTGTAATTAAAATATGAATTAAAATGATACTAAAAGCAAGAAGAACAACAAATCCTGGAACACCAAAGAAAACATTAATTAAAATAGTTCCTGCACCTAAATATGAACTGATACTAGTACTTGATGATGTTTTATGAATTGTTGCTGATGGAGCAAAATAATCTTGCGACAAAGCAGGAATTAATAAAATTAACACAATAAAGAAAAAAATAATTATTAAAGGTCTAACATTCTTAAACTGTGACTTAACAAATCTAAAATTAATCATTAAAAGTTATCTCCTCTTGATAAAACTTAATAAAATGGTCTTCTAAACTAAATGGTAGTTCTTTAAATTGTGCAAAATGAAAACTAGATACTTCTTTTAAGAATTTACTAACATCAACTGGTGGAACAAGGATTTTCATTATTTTTATGACATTATTTTTTTCAATAATATTTCATTTTCTCTTAAGAAAGTTATTGTAATCATCAACTGTTGCAAATTGAACTTCATATTTCTTTTCAGCATTGTTTTTCATATCTTCAATTACTACTTCTGAAACTATTTTGCCCGTTTTAATAACAGCAACTTTGTCACAAGTATTTTCAATTTCACCAAAAATATGAGAACTCATAAAAATAGTTGTACCTTCATTTTTAAAATTTTTAATTATGGTATTAAATTTTTCTTGCATCAACGGATCTAATCCTGATGTTGGCTCATCTAATATCAAAACCTTTGGCTTATGCATAAACGCTGCAATTAGACCAACTTTCTGTTTCATACCTTTTGACATTTTTTTGATTTTAGTTTTAGCATTAAAACTAAAATAAGCAATTAATTTTTCAACATATTTTCAATCAACATTACCTCTTATATTAGCAATTGTTTTTAAATAACTAATTCCTGTCATATAATCAGGTAAATTTATTTCTCCACTTAAATATCCAAGTGATGTCATAATTTTCTGTGGTTCTTTTCAAACATCATAACCTAAAATAGTCCCTGAGCCATGATCAGATTTTATAAAGCCAACCATTTGCTTAATAACTGTTGACTTACCAGCACCATTAGGACCAATAAAACCATAAACTTCACCTTGATTAATTGTGAGACTAACATCAAAGCAGCCAGTATTTGGACCATACTCTTTTGTCAAATCCTGTAATTGAATTACATTCATTTTTCCTCCCATAAATTATTATTTTTTAATGAATAAAAACTCTAAAAAATAAAGTTCTTAAGCTAAGAATAAAATAAAAAATACTATTTTTTACCTAGTAATTGTAACATATTTTTTTTATAAATTTCAACACCTGGTTGATTAAATGGATTTACTTGTAACAAACTAGCACTCATAGCACAAGCACGCATAAAAAAGTAAGCTGCAAAACCAAACATTTCACTATCCATACTTTCTCATTCAAGAACAATATTAGGAACATTTCCTAATTGATAACCACTATGCGCTGCTATTGTTGCTTGACATGCTTTAGAATTAATTTCATGTAAAGAATATTTTGTTAAATAATTTAATTTATCTTCATTTTTTTCTAACTTAGGAATGCTAATATCTTGATTTGGATTTTTAACTGTAATAACAGTTTCAAAAAAAATTTTTGATCCTTCTTGAATAAATTGACCCATTGAATGTAAATCAGTAGTAAAAACAACACTTGTTGGAAATAATCCCTTGTTATCTTTTCCTTCTGATTCACCAAATAATTGCTTTCATCACTCACAAAACATCTGTAACTGTAATTCATAACTTGCCAATACTTCAATACTTTTGTTTTTTTCTTGATATAAATGATAGCGACTAACTGCATATTTATAAGCAGGATTAACTAAAATCTTATCAGTTTTACATTCTTGATAAGCTTTTTGAGCACCAATTAAAACCTTATCAACATTCATATCTGAAACAAGCATTGGAAAAATACCAACAGGTGCTAAGACTGAATACCTTCCTCCAATATCATTTGGAATAATAAAAGTTTGATAACCTTCTTCTTTTGCTAAATCATGCAAAATTCCTGTTTTACTATCTGTAGTAACAATAATTCGATTCTTAATAATTTCTTTAGATTTTTTTTGTTTTTTAATCATTAAATCCTTAAATAAACGAAAAGCAATAGCAGGTTCAATAGTCGTACCAGATTTTGAAATTACATTAATTGCAAATTCCTTATCTGTTAAATATTCTAACAATTGAGCAGTATAAGTTGAACTTAAAGTATTACCAACATAAATAATTTCTACTGGCATTTTTTTGTTATACAATCCCTGCACCATTTCAATTGCTGCTCTTGCTCCTAAATAAGAACCTCCAATACCAATAACCAGTAAAACATCAACTTCTTTTTTTAATCGTAAAGCTACAGTATTCATTGTTTGTCATGCTGATTGATAATTTAAATCTCTTTCATAACGTAAAGGAATTTCAATTCAACCACAAAACTCTTCTTCATTTAAAATACCTGCATCTAATTTTTGATGAATGAATGTTACTTGCTCTTGATATTTTAATAATTCTTCATCTTTAATTTGAGCATTTTTTAAATCAACTTGAATCATTAATTTAATATCTCCTTTTTTTAATAAAATCAAATGGTTAATAAATAAACAGCAACTATTTTAAGTTGCTGTTTACTTTTAAGAATTTAACCCTAAATTATTAATATTTAATCATTCATTAATAAATTTTAATTTATTTAACTTCTAAATTAAATTCCTTTGTACTTAAACTTAACTTTTTAGTTTTTTCATGAACTTCAATAATTCTAGCCTTAAAAGGCTTACCAATAATAAAGTAATCAGAAACATTTTTTACAAAATTAGTAGTGATTCTACTAATATGTAATAAACCAGTAAAACCATCTCCACAATCGCAAAAAACACCATATTCTTTAAACCCTGTTGGTGTAACCTCAATTTCTTGATCAACAAAAAAATTAAGCGATTTTGTATTACTTCCCTCAATAACATCTTTAGTTACTGAACTATCTGTTGAGTTTTTCAAATCAACAAACTTATCATTGCTTTTAGTCATAATAATTACTTTCCTCTTTCTTTTGATAAAAATATAACTTTAAATTAATACTTATAATATTATAACACCTTATATCCTTAGTAATATCTAATTTCAAGAAATATTTTTATTTTAGTATTTTTAATATCTATTATTTTATTTAAATTAATTAGTGATAATTACATCAAAAGGAACATCTCAATCATCAAGAAAAACAACATCACTAGCAATTTCTTGAATTTTATAAGCTAAAACCAACTTTAAAGTTTTAAGGTTAGACTTACTTAAATAACGATCATAATAACCTTTACCATGACCAAGACGATAATAATTTTTATTAAACGCAACTAAAGGTAAAACAATTAAATCTAAATCCTTAACTTTAGCAATCTTATTACTATTTTTTGGTTGAAAAATATTTCATGGATTATCAACTACTAACTCAGAAAGACTGTTAATATAATAAAATTCTAAATTTTGATTACTCATTCTAGGTAAAGCAACTTTTTTATTATTTTCTAATAAAAATTCAATAATTTTAATAGTATCAACTTCATAAGGTAAAGAATAATATAAAGCAAAAACATGATAATCCTGAAAATAACTACTACTACTAAATTGTTGAAAAATACTTTCATTTCATTGCTCTCTTTGTTCAAAAGAAATATCTTTTAATATCTTTAAATATTTATTTCTTAATTTTTGCTTAATTTCTTTACTCATTATTTATTCTTCTTTCAATTAGTTATTTATCCATTCTAACTAAATACTATTTATACATATATACATAATTTTAGAGATTCATTGAAACAACACACTTTACAAAATTAACTAAACAAAAATTAAAACACTAAATTATTTAGCAATCAAAAAAATCAGCAAAGTTATTTTTTTTCTTGCTCTTGTTTCATTAAAAAAATCTCACTAATAGATTCACTAACAATTAAAGCACACTTAATCCTACTAGGTTGCTTAAAAACGTTCTTAAAAGCAATTAAATCATTAAGAATTTTTTCATCATATTTTTTTCCTACTAGCATATTTTGATAGTTACTATTAATTATTACTACTTGCTTAATAGTTTTATTAGTAACTAATGAAGCAAAAATATCAATTGCTGCAGTTGATATTGCACACCCAATTCCTTCAAATCTAGCATTAGTAATCGTATTTTTATTAAAAATTAGGCTAAAATAAAAATCATCAACACAAGAATTACTATAATGGTGAAAAACAAAACTATTTTTAGTTTTTAATAATCCTTTATTAATCGGATTACTAGAGTGATTAACAATTAATTGACGATAATAATTATTATCTTTATCTTTATTACTTAAAAAATTCATTTAAAAAATCACCACCATCTTTAAAACCTGATTCTAATGCTGAAATTAATTGATCAATGTCTTCTTTACTATTATAAATAGAAAAATTAACTCTTAAGCTTGAAGCACAATTTATTATCTCAGAAATTAATTTCGCACAGAAATTACCACTTCTTAAAGCTATTTTTTTATGTCCTAAATAATTAGCAACATCTTCAGCAAAAACATTAGTAACATTAAATAATAAAATTCCTGACTCTTGTTGTTCATTATAAATAACTATTTTCTTTCCTAACCGTTTCTTAAACTGATTAACTGCATATTTTTTTAGTTCTTTTTCATGTTGATAAATATTACTTATCTTAATTTTTCTAACAAAATTAATTGCTGCTTGCAAACCAAAAACTCCAGCAATATTAGGGGTTCCTGCTTCAAAACAATAAGGAGGTTTTAAAAAGGAAAAAGTACCATTCTTATAAATTCTACCATTCATGCCACCTCCTAAAATTAAAGGTTGTAAAAAATTTAATCATTTAATTTTAGCTCATCACACTGCTATTCCAGTTGGACCAAAAATTTTGTGAGCTGAAAAGGTAAAGAAATCAATATCTCATTCACTAACATTTGTTACAATATGACTTACTGCTTGTGCACCATCAATTAAAACTAGAACTTTTTTAAAAGGTCAATTTTCTGATGAAATTTTTTCTATTTGATGATTTTTTACTATTTTTGTTAATTTCTTAACATCATTAACTGTCCCAAAAGAATTATTCATACTAGCAAAAGCAACAATTCGGGTTTTTTTTGTTAGCACTTTTTTTAAATTTTCCTCTTTAACTAATCCATCATTTGTAACTTCAACAAATTTCAATGTTATTTTTTTTTCTTGTGCTAGCCGATAAAATGGTAATAATAAAGAACTATGTTCACAAGTTGTAAGAACAATCTCATCGCCAGATTCTAAATATTTACCAACACTATAAGCAATTTGATTTAAAGCAAAAGTTGCTGAAGGACAAAAAATAATCTCATTATTTTGAGCATTAATAAATTCTGCAATATCTTGTCTACAATTTTCATAAATATTAATTGCTTCAACAGCTAAAGGATAATCAATACTATGAGGATTAGTACTATAATTTTGATAGTAATTATTAATTGCTTCAATTACTACCCTTGGCTTTAAATTTGTTGCAGCACCATCAAAAAAAACTCAATCAGAATTTTTTTTAAAAAAAGGAAAATCAGATTTAATGTTAGAAAAAATCGTTTTATCACTCATAAAATATTACTCCTAAGTACTACTTAAGTACTACTTATATAAAAATTATAAATCATTCTCAAATTATCACCATAAAAAGGCAATAAAAATTTAGACTTTTAAATAGAAACTTATTTTAACAAATTATTAAAAAATATCAAAAAAGTATCTGCCATTAAACATCTTTTTATGTTAATATAATCTAGTAAAATTATTTTTAACAATAATATTTTGTGAATGGAAGTGAAAAAAAGTGCGCAGCTTATTAGCCTTACTTGCTGTTTTTACATTGTCAACTTCAACAGCATTAACTGCTGTAGCTTGTGGAAATTCAGAACAAACAACAGCAGTTATTTTTGATTGAAATGATGTTATTAATGGTGAGCATAATAGAACTTCAGATGACTTTTTTAAGTATTTATTAAACAATCCAGAAGCTGGAATTGGACAAACCTTATATAAAGATATTGTTGATTATATTAGTCTTTCAATCTTGAAAACTAATAAGACTTTTGATGATGATTATCAATTTGCTAAACAATCAGTAAAAAATCAAATTAAAAATATTCAAGATTCTTTAAGGGCTAAATATGGTCGTAATTGAGAAAAAGAATGAAAAAACTTTTTAAAAGATCCAACTCAAGGTGGTGATGGTAAAACTGGTAGCTATCAGCGTTATTTTGATGTTTTATTAAAAAGTAAAGCAAATACTATTGTTAATCAGTATTATGTTGGTGACAATTATCATAATTATCAATATTATAGTAGTACTGAAATTAGTATTTGATTAAATGATATTTATACTAATGTTAAACCTGAAAATAAAACAATGGCACAATACTTAGACAAGGGACTTTATCGTGATAAAGTTTGAATTGTTGCCAATAGTGTTAGCCAAAATGATAATTCAGAATTTCAAAAATTAGAAGAAACAATTAAAAGTGCTCAAAGTGCAAGTAGTATTAAATTATCTTTCAAAGTAGCAAAAACTAAAAATAATCAACCATTAAAACCTGGTGATGATTATCTAGTTGATCCATCAAATACAATTAAAGGCTTATTAAGTAATCAACAAGCAAAAATTGCTCAAGTATGAATGAGAAATCAAGGACCTATTTGAACTCGTCAAATAGTTATCCCATTTAACAATAATGTTAAAGATAAAGCACTACAAGTAGCAATTAATAAAGAGCAATTTTCTGATTCAGAAACTAAATTAAGAACTGTAATTAATAACATTACTAATTATGGATTTGAAGAAGCAATAAAAAGTGAAATGAAAAATATTGATAGTGTTTCAAGTTCTTCATCAACTGGAGACTTAGGTTTAGTAACTCTAAACGGCAACACTTCAAATATTAAAGCATCTTTTTCATACTATTTATACAGATATGTAACAAGTGCTCAAGGAATTGGACAAAGTAGTCCTACAACTGCTCTTCATAACTTACCTGAGTTTCAAAATAATGGTAGTACTCCAGATTTTGAGCAATTATTTAATAAGATTAACCGTACAGCATACACTGAAACAGATAATCATACAAGTAGATATAATGATTTAGCATGAATAAAAGATGGCGATTCAATTAAAAAATATAGTGGCCAAGGCGAAGATAAAGTAGCAATATTTATTGATGCTGATGGAATCCATTTTATTCAAACTCCAGGAATCACTTATACTTCAACAGTAACTAATGAACCATTACAAAAAATTATTACTGATTACACGCAATTACTTTCAGATACAACTAGAAAAGCAACTTGAGAAGATGTTAGAAAATTATCAGATCGTCTAGGTGGTTTAACTAATAATCCTTATCTTAATTTCTTACAAACACAATATTTATTATGAAATGCTAGAAATGAAAAAACTTATTTTGATTTGAATAAGAGTTTAAATGAATTTACTAGTGGTTCAAGTGATATTGCTAGTGATGTTTGATGAGATTATATTTTATATTTCAATAATAACTTAGATAAAATTAACTGAAATTTACCATCATTATTAAATTTTGATATTGATGGACCAAAAGATAAAATCTATCATTTTATTTCATTAATGAAAGGTTGATTCCAAAATACCTTTGCTAGAAGATGAAATCTACATCAAGGCATTACAAATACTGAAACCTTAGTAAAAAATATTAATGAGTTAAATAAGGTTTGAGATGGCTTTACTGAAGATGCACCAATTGCTAGATTAGATGCAGATGACATTAAAAGTTACTTAAATACTGTTGCTGCTCAAACTATTTGATGATATGACCCAAATAGAATTCAAAACTAAAAAGGAGAAATTCTTATGAAAAAAGGAAAAAATAAAAGATTCATAGCTTTACTAACATCTATGACTTTAGTATCAGGACCAGTTTTATTAGTAACAGCATGTAATCATGAAATTACCCGTTATCCTGCAGATTTATCAAATGATATACAGAATCGCATCCTTTTTGATTTTGTTGGAGTTAACTATAATGTTAATGCTAAATCACAATTTAGTGCATCTTTCAAGCAAGGAATGGGTTTTATTAAAAAAGAAATTGAAGGAATTATGGCTAAGGAAGAATTTATTAACTTTTTTATTAAAAAATTAAACTATTCAGAAAAAAAAGCTCTTGTAACATTTGATAAAATTAAAGATACTCTTGGTCTTAACATCTTAGCTGATGATTATTTTAATACTATTAATAGTGGCCAAAGCTTTGACAGTAAAGTTTATGCTAGTAAACTAATTTTTCAAACAGAAAATTGACATTTACTTGGAACAACAAGATTCAATTATAACAATAGTAAATTTTATGGAGAAGAAATAAATAATCCTGATAAAATTTTTACTCCTTCATATTTATATTCAGATCTAGATGATAATGAAAAAGATAACAAAATTCAAGAAGTAGCAAAATATGCAGATGAACATTATAATGATGAAATTGGTGAACTAACTAAAGGTAATCCAACATGAGAAAGTCCAAATACTCCTGAACAACTTCCTCCAACATTAGGAAAAAGTCAAAATGCTATCCAAGAATATCAAAAAAAATTAGAACGTTTTAAGTGATGATTACGTTTTAGATATCAACAATATTATTATGCAAATATTTTGCCACAACTAAATGAAACACTATTTACAATGTCACATATTCTTGATTCAATTTTAAGAATTACTAACGTTAATGGTCAAATAAAAGTTCAAATTGATAATGGTACTTATGCTCAACAACTACAAAAATGAGAAATTAATCATGAATGAGAATCAAATTACCGTTTTGTTTGAGATTACACAATTAGTCAAGCTGCTGCTGGTGAAATTAATCGAAATTGAAATAAAAATCCATTACCTGATTTAATGAATGAAAATGGTACAAATCTAAACCCTGATTTCTTAAATCAATTAGCAGCTAGTGATAAAAGTTTAAAAAATACTGTTGATCCAATTTTAGGTATTAATGCTTTTGTTAATGAACCTAGCAACAAAAAATATAGTAAATCTATATCTAAAACTTCTAGTGGCTGAGCTGACAATGATGATGGTACTCATTATTGAGGAGAAAATAAACAAGGTACTTTTGCTTATTCAGCACCAATTTATTGAATTGATGTGATTTTAAATCTTAATCTCAATTACTACAACAATTCAAACAATTCAATTGTTGTTGATGCTAATGAAGATTATAAAGGGTTAATATCTAGCTGAAATAATACTGAAAATAGTCCTATTTCTAATTCTAACTTTTCAAAATATATTAGGGGCAATCAAACTGATACAGCAAATAATAATTATCATCAAGAGATAAAATGAAATCTTTTATGACAACTGTTATATTCTATTGCTTCACAAGCAGATACAAATCCTAATAAAGAAACTGCTAAAAATAATTTCACTGCTACAGCTAAAGTACTTTTCCCAAAATATATTAAAAAAGAGAAAATTTATAATATTGACTTCTGAAATGCTGTAAGTTCTTATTACTAAATTACATAATAAAAGACATGTCTCCATGTCTTTTATTTACTTATTGCAAATATAATTATTTTTAAAGTGAGGTGTAGATTATGCAAACAAAATCTGATTGTCTTTTTTGTGAAATAATTAAAGAAGAAAAAGACTTAATTTATCAAGATGAAAATACTGTAGCTTTCCTTGATATCTTCCCAGTATCAAAAGGACATATCTTAATTGTACCAAAAAATCATGCTGATACTTGAATTGAAACTAGTGAAGCAGATATCAGCGCAACTAATATTACTGCTCAAAAAATAGCCAAACAATTACTAAAATTCTTTCCTAATCAAATTAAAGGTTTTAACATTCTAATTAATAATGGCAGAGAAGCTAATCAAATGGTTTTTCATTTTCATATTCATGTCATTCCCAAAATTGATGATGATAAAGGACTTCAAATTAAACATAGCATAGATAAAAAAGAAAAAGAAAATTTAGAGCAAACAAGAAAACTCTTACAAGCAACTCTAAATAAAAAGGATAAATAAATCATGGGTCGCTTTAAATATGTACTAACAAAACAATTAACAACTTCTAGAGCTTTAATGTCTGTTGGTGCATTATGAATTATTATCTATGGCATTCTTGTGGGAATTAAATTGACTGATAATGTAATTTTTGGCTGATACACATCTGGGCCAACACTAATTTTAATTGGCTTATTTTACATTCTAATCCCATTCTCAACAAAACCTGGTTTATGATCAAGAACTTGGGCTATCTTCCTTACACTAATATCAATTATCATGGTTATCGGCTTTTTTATTAATAAGAATCCTAACTATCAATCAATTTGAACCTATCTTGAACCAATGCCTCACATTTTAATGAGTATTGGTGCAATATTGTGAATTATTCAATCTTAAATAATAAAAATGATGAACGTTTTGTTCATCATTTTTATTATTTTTTTTCAAGTGAGTGCTTATAAAAACTACGACCTTCTACAGCAACTAAACGATTAGTTGTTTCTTGGGGTTTAACAAATTTTAAAGCCTCATCAATAATAGTAATTTTAGCATCTAAATTATCAATTTGATGAACAAGTTCAGCTTCTAAAATCTTTGGCAGAACTGGTGAACCATATTCATACTTACCATGACTTGCTAGAACTAAATGTTGCAATAAAACAATACTTTGTTCCTGTTGATCAATATTCAATTCCTTACAAGCTAACTTAACTTGTTCACTACCTAAAACAATATGTCCTTGCATATTACCTTGTAAAGTAAAATTAGTAATTAGTTGAGAATCTAATTCTCAAATCTTACCAAAATCATGCATGATAATTCCTGCATATAGTAAGTCTTGATTGATATCACGATCAAAATAAATCTTAACAATTTCTTTTGCTGTCTTTAGCATTGTTGCTGTATGCCACAATAAACCACTTCTAACATTATGATGCATTCTAACAGCAGCAGGTCTAGTAGTAAATTCTTTTTGATAGCGCTTTAATAAATGTAAAAGAATTTTTTTTAAAATTTGATTATTAAATTCCTCAACAGTTTTAATAAGATTTTTCCATTCTTTTTCAACATTAATTGGAGCACTAAGAATTAAATTTTGATAGTGTTTTTCTGCTTCTACTTCTGTTAGAACTTGATAATTATTAACTTTTAACTGTAACTCATTATTATAAAGTAAACTATTAGCAATAACAGTTACAACCTTTCCAGGAACTAATACTTTAATGTCTTCTTCTTTAACATCTCATAATCTTGCATTAATAGTACCAGTATTATCTTGTAAAATTAAAGTAAGATAGGGATTATTATTACTTGCTATTCCTTGTAAGGCTTTTCTAATAATTACTGTTAGTTTTATATTAGTGCTATTTGCAATGATATCTTTAATCATCATTTAATTGCTCCTTTGTTACTGTAAATTTTAAATAAGTTTGTGCTAAATCATGATACATATCATGCATTTTATTTTTTGCTGCAACAATATTTTGATCAATACAAACAAAATAAAATTTAATCTTTGGTTCAGTACCACTAGGTCTAACAGCAAATCATGAGCCATCTTGAAAATAAAACTTTAATAAATTTTGTTCTGGCATATTATAAAGACCATTTAAATAATCTTCTTTCTTTATTAATGGAATATTTGCTAGAGATTTAATATTTTCTTTTCTTAAAATATCAATCATACTAGCAATTTGCTTTTGACCTTCTTGACCTTTTAAAACTAAATTAACTGTATAGCAATAATAATAACCAAATTTCTGATAAATTCAAGTTAAAACATCAAGCAAAGTCTTTCCTTGCTTTAAATAGTATCAAGTAGCTTCTGCTAGAACCATTGCTGCTTGAATGCCATCTTTATCTCTAGTAATATCTTTAATAACATAACCATAAGCTTCTTCAAAAGCAAAAATAAAATTAATTTTTCTTTCTTTTTCTTTTAAAATTTCTGCTCCAATTCATTTAAAGCCAGTTAGTGTTTTAATTACTTGACAGCCATAACTCTTAGCAACTTGATCTGATAAGATTCCTGTAACAAAAGTATTATACATAACAGGATTTTTAGGCATAATTTTTCTTTCTTGATAATGACTTAAAAGATATTCTAACAAAATTGGTGCTGTTTCATTACCATTTAATAAAACATAGTCACCTTGATGTTTAACTGCTATCCCAATTCGATCAGCATCAGGATCATTCAAAATTACTAAATCAGCATCATACCTTCTAGCATATTCAAGTGCTAAAGTAAAAGTATTCTTAACTTCAGGATTTGGTGAAACAACTCCTTTAAAGTCAGGGTCATAAGATGCTTGTTCTTCAACAAGAATTACTTGATAACCTGTTTGCTGTAAAATTGGTACTACTCATTCTCTTGATGTACCATGAAGGTTAGAAAAAATAATTTTAATATTACGTTTCTCATTAGGATAAAATTGTAAAGATTTAATATCATTACAATATTGTTCTTCAATTACACTTGGAACTTCTTTAATCAAAATTTTTTCATAAATAAAAGTAAATTTAAATTGATTTTGCAATTTCTTCATATTATCAGTAATAATATTTGTTATATTAGGTAAAAATTGACAACCATTTTGATCATAAATTTTATAACCATTATATTCTGGAGGATTATGACTAGCAGTAATAACAATACCACTAACAGCATTTATCTTTCTAATGCTATAAGATAATACTGGAGTTGGACGTAAATTATTATCTTTAAATAAATAAGCCAAAATGCTATTATGAGCTAAAACTTGTGCTGTAAGTAAGGCAAATTCTTTTGAAAAATGACGATTGTCATGAGCAATAACCACTCCTTGAATTCTTAATTGTTCTTTAGAAAATTGTGTTTTTAAATATTCAATCAGAGCTTGTGTTGCCTTAATAATTGTTACTTCATTAATTCTATTTGTACCTGGGCCAACTAGCCCCCTTATACCTGCTGTACCAAATTCTAAATTATTACTAAAAGCTTCAATAATTTCTTTATCATTCATTTGTTTTAATTGTTCTTTTAAATGCTTTGGTAGTTTTTGTTGTTTTCAAATTTGATAATTTTCAGGTAAAATCATATTCTTCTCCTTTTTAAAATTAAACAAACTAATTTAATTATATAATATTTTAACTAACTAAACTTAAACAATTTCTTAATAGAATAAATTAAAAAAATAAATCCTACAGGATTTATTTTTTGAAAAAACTTATTTAACTAAATATTTTTTTAAAGCATCAACTTTATCTAATTTTTCTCAAGATACACCTAAATCTTCACGACCAAAATGACCAAAAACTGATAATGGTTGATACTTTTGATTTAAAAGATCTAAATGTTCAATAATTCCTCTAATACTAAAATCAAAATTTTCATAAATAATTTCAAGCAAATCTTCTTCTGTTAAACCTTTAGCAATTGTATGATGACTATCAACATAAACTGATATCGGATTAACCAAACCAATAGCATAAGCTATCTGAATTTCACAAATATCTGCTAATCCTGCAGCAACAATATTTTTAGCAACATATCTAGCAAAATAAGCAGCACTACGATCAACTTTAGTTGGATCTTTGCCTGAAAAAGCCCCTCCTCCATGAGAAGCACTACCGCCATAAGCATCAACAATTATTTTTCTTCCTGTAAGACCTGTATCACTAGCTGGCCCACCAATAATAAATTTACCCGATGGATTAATTAAAATATCAAAATCAAGATTTAAATGATATTTCTTAGCAACATAGAACATAATTTCTTCTCTAATACATTTTTCAAATTCTTCTTTATTATAATCTAGAGTATGTTGAATACTCATCAACATAGTATGAATTTTAAAATTATTCTCATCTTCTTGATCAATAGTTACTTGAGCTTTCATATCTACTTGAGCATGTTTAAATAAACCTTTTTTTCTTAATTCATTAGCTCTAACTAATAATTCATGAGCTAAAGTGATTGATAACGGCATATAGTTTTTTGTTTCTAAACATGCATAGCCAAACATAATACCTTGATCACCAGCTCCAATTTCATGATTTTTTAACTCTACTGCATGCAATATTTCTGGTGACTGCTCATGAATTAGTATTTCAATTCTACAAGTATGAACATTAAACCCAACTTCATCATTATCATAACCTAACTCAATTAAAATTGCTTTTGCAGTATTTTTTGCTAATTCTTTGATATTAATGGTTTCTAACTTAGTACTATGAACTTCACCACCAATTAAAAGAAAATTTGCTGTGATGAAAACTTCACAAGCAACTTTAGCATTCTTATCAATTGCTAAAATTGCATCTAAAATACCATCAGAAATTTGATCACAAATTTTATCTGGATGGCCAGGTGCAACTGATTCACTAGTAAATAGATGATGATTTAAATTTTTACTTAGTTTCATATTTATATTAGTTACCTTTCTTTTGTTCATTTAAATTACTTACTCATGGTTTAATTTCTTGAATAAAAACTTCTTTTATTTCTGGTTCATTAATTAAAGCATGTTTGCCTGTAAAAATAAAGTGATATTTTTGATGTTCTTTTCATTTTTTCTCTAAAACCTTTAATTGATGAAAGTCACTAAAAACATCATCTCCACTTTGTAAAATCAAAGTAGGTTGATTTAAGTTACGAATAATTTTTGGTGCTTTTTTATTAATTTTTTTCAATTGCAATAAAAATTTTAATGATCAATTCTGTTTCAAACTATACCTTTGATTGATATTAGTAACATAAGCATGATTACTTGAAATATCTTCTGGTTCAATAATAAATGGTAGTTTAACACTACTATTAAAAAGAAAACCAATTAAAAAACGAAAATATAAACGAAAAGAAATTGGATAAAGATTACTTTTAGTAATTAAATTACTAACAATTAAACCATCAATCTTATCATTATTCTTACAAGCATAACTAGCAATTGATGCACCAATTGCTTCACCAAATAAAATAATTTTATGATTAGGATATTTAGTCTTAACTGCACTAACAACATCTCTAACATCATTAATATCAGTATTTAATGAAGAAAACTTTCAATCAGCACGATTCTTACCAACTCCACGACGATCAAAAGCAATTAATGATCATTGTTCTTGCTTACAAAGATTACTAAATAACTTAAAGTCATCTTTTTGTCCTTGTAAGTTATGGATTCCAATCACAATGATATTACTCTTTTGCAACATTTGCTGATAAACTTTTAATTCATATTGATCTCTAGTAAGAATAAATTTATCACGTAATTCTGATGCTTGAACAATATTAACTTTATCTTTAGGAACCCTTTTAATCTGAACAAAACGCAAAATTATTAGTAAGAAAAGTCAGACTGAAATAAAAATAATTAAAAACAGTCCATTATTAGTAAGAAAAAAATTAGTTAAATTTTTCATTTTAAATCACCTAAAATTAATATAATACTATTTTTCTATTATCTGGAGTAATAAAAACTCGTTCTAATTTTACTGCTTTATTAGTTTTATCATCAACAGTTAAAATCACAGCACAAAACTGACCTTTACCATTGGCAGGTTGAAACTTAACTGGTAAAGCAGTTCTTTCACGATAAATTACTTCTTCAGGATTAGCTCCAATAATTGAATCATAAGGCCCTGTCATTCCAATGTCACTAATAAAGGCACTACCTTTTGGCAATAAACGATTATCTGCTGTTTGAACATGAGTATGAGTTCCAACAATACAAGTAATCTTACCATCAAAATATCAAGCAAAAGCCAATTTTTCTGCTGTTGCTTCACCATGAAAATCAATAATATGAATATCACTACTTTTTTCTTTTTGTAATAATTCTTCTAAAACAAAATAAGGATTTTCTGAATGATCCATAAATGTTCGACCAATAAGATTAGTAACACGAATCTTTTTATTATTTTTATTTACTAAAATTGTCCCTGTTCCAGGTTGATAAGGATTATAATTTAATGGTCTTAAAAGATCTTTATGATTTTTAATATAATTAACAACATTAGTTGTTGGAGAAAATATATGATTACCAGAAGTAATAACATCAACACCAAGCTTTTTTAATTCTTCATAGTGTGCTAAAGAAATCGATTTACCATGAGTAATATTTTCTCCATTAGCAATAATAAAGTCAAGTGTTTGATTTTGTTTGTTTAAATAATTTTTAACTTCAGGAATTCATTGGCTAACCATTTGTCTTCCTACACTACCATAAATATCTCCAATTATTAAAAATTTCATAACTTGCTCCTTTTTAAACTCTATTTATATTTCATCAATTTCTTGTAACTTACTTATAAATTGACAGTCTGAATGTTTATCATAAATTTTTTTTCGTGCTTGATATTTTTTATATAATTTTAATTTCTTTTCATAATCAGCTAATAGTTTCATTGTTTTTAATAAACTATCATAAACAGCATTTCTTGAAACTTTAAGTAAATCAGCAATTTCTTGTAAAGATAAGTCATTAAAAAAATACTCACGAAAATATTTTTGTTGCTTGTCTGTTAGTAAAGGATGATAAAAAGCAAAAAGACTATAATGTTCAACTTTTTCTAAATCTAATCTACTCATTTTTTGCTCCAATAAATAAATCACTTGTCAAATTATAAAGATACTGATCTAAATCAAATTCTTCTAAATCAGTAGCTTGTTCACCTAAACCAACTAATTTAACTGGTAAACCTAAATATTCTTTAACTGCTAATATAATCCCACCCTTGGCTGTACCATCCATTTTTGTAAGAACAATACCTGAAACTGGAACAATTTTAGCAAATTCTTGTGCTTGAATAATCCCATTTTGCCCAGTTGTTGCATCTAAAACTAAAAGTATTTCATCAGATTCATGCTCTAATTTTTGCTTAATAATTTTGTTGATTTTATTTAATTCTTGCATTAAATTAACTTTATTTTCTAATCTACCAGCAGTATCAATCAAAACAACATCATAATTATTTTTTAAAGCTTGAGCAACTCCCTGAAAAACAACACTTGCTGGATCTTGCTGGGGTTTTGTTGGTTCTACAATTGCTACATCTAACTTTTGTGCTCACAATTTTAATTGCTCAACTGCACCAGCTCTAAAAGTATCTGCAGCAACTAATAATGATTTCTTATTCATTTCTTTCAATTTATATGCTAGTTTTGCTAATGTTGTTGTTTTACCACTACCATTAACACCAACAATTAAAAAACATGTAAGGCCTTTTTCATTAAAATTAAGCCTAGTAGAAATAACTTCACCATCAGTATAAATTACAAACATCTTATCTAAGATAATTTCATTAATTTCTTCAGATTTAATAATTTTCCTTTTTTTAGCTTCTTGATTAACTTCACTAACAATCTTTGAAGCCATTGTATAGCCAACATCAGCACTAATTAAAACTTCTTCTAATTCATCAAAATATTCTTGATTAATTATTTGATATTTAGATGAAAGTGATTTTAATTTTTCAGTAAATGATGAACGAGATTTTCTTAGTCCCTGATCATATTTATTACTTTTAGTACCAAATAATTTTGCTTTTAATTTTGCAAAAATTGCCATTTTTATTCACCCACATCATTACTTTATTGTATAATTAATAAACATAATTATACAATAAAGATAATAAATTAAAAAATACTTTAAAATTAATCATTATATTGCTAATTTAAAAAAAAGAGACTATCATTGATAATACACAATTAAATCTTAGGAGCAATTAATCAGTTATGAAAACAGAAAATCATTTAGTAGCAGCATTAAATACAATTATCTCTACAAGAAAATCAAGCAAAAAATTTAACAATCAAATAATTGATAATAAAACTTTAATATCAATATTAGAAAGTGCTAATCAATGTCCTAGTTCATTTGGTTTAGAACCCTGAAAAATTTTAGTGATTAAAAATCAAAAATTAAAAGCAGAAATTCAAAAATTTTGTGACAATCAACAGCAAGTAACTACTTGTTCACACCTACTTGTTGTTTTATCATATAAAGGAAAAATGTTTGTTAAAGATAATCCATGAATGATTATGCAAAGTAAGAAAAAAAGAATTTTAAAAGATGATGAAAGTTACTTTAATTTTTATCAAAAAAGTTTTTTTCCTTACATGAAAAAAGTTAAAGATTGAGATCAATGATCAATTCGACAAAGTTACATCCTATTGCAAACAATATTATTAGTTGCTACTGCTCATAATGTCGCAACATCAACAATGGAAGGTAGCAAACTTAATAAAATTAACAGTTTTTTAGAAGCAAACAATATTATTAAGGATAAAGAAAAAGATGAATTTAATTGTTCTTTTGTTATTGCTTTAGGCTATAGTGATGAAGAAGCACAAATAAAAAAACCTAAAAATCTTGAAGAGACATTTATCATTATCAATTAGTGACAATAGTTAAATAATAAAAATAAAAAAAGAGTAAAAAATAAATTTATGAATATATTCTGTCAAATATAGAATAAATATTTATCATAAAAAAACAAAAAGTACATCATGTTTGATATGATGTACTTTTTGTTTTTATTCTTATTCTTGAAAAATTATAATAATTTATATATTAATATATTTATTAATATATTTTATTTTTATAAATTCAAAATTTTTTGTTTTGTCTTCTTTTTGTAGAGATTCTGTTTTTAAAGAACTAAAAAATGTTTCACACAATGCTTAAATAACAAAATTTTTATTGTTATAAGCAATGTAACTAATGTCTGTTATTCACAATTGATTTTTTTCAAAATTAAATCATTTTCTTTTAACAATATTAGGAAAAATTTTATTTATTAATTTAATTTCTTTTGCAATTTTTTCTCTCCATGTGCTTGATATTCAAGACAATTTCTTCTAGCTGTTAAATAAGAAATATTATATTTTTTACTTAATTATAAAAATGTTAATCCATGTTTAAAATAATCATTAATCATTTCCTTTTTAATTTCAAAAGTTAAATTATTTCTTTTTGTTCCTTTTATATTAGCCATAAATAAAATCCTCCTTGTATAAAAAAATAATAATTGTTTTTTATCATTTTTCTATACTTAGAGGATTATATTCATAAAAAATAAATTTACTCTTTTTTTATTCATCAGATTTTAATTGTTCAATTAAATTCATTCTATTTAATTGATAAGTAT
>JBOFXA010000022.1:0-5373 GCA_051653845.1 Spiroplasma sp.
AATTATAAATTAAATGAAATTTTTTGCAATATTTAACAACTTATGTTAGTAAAAAATAATTTATATATTTAAGAACTATTAGTTTAGAACTAACATCAGGAATCTCAGCACTAGCAACTATTAATTCTAATCCTAATGAGATTAGCAACATTTAGCAATAATCTTAGTTTTTTATATATTTGATTTAATTAATCTTGTAATATTTTCTATTCTTTCAGTTGGAAAATTATTTAATCTAAAACCCACTGAAAATATATATTTTTCACTTATATTTGATAATTTTAATCCTAAATTTGATTTTAAATAAAAATATATAGATGCAAACGAAACATCATAATCAAAAATTATTCCTGGTTCTGTCTCATTAATTTTATTTAAAAATAAAAAAGAATAAACTTTAGAAGAAAAATAAAAATCATTAATCTTTTCTATTAAATTCATAGCTAATTCATACAAAGACATACCCTTTTCTCTTTCTAATAATTTTACAGATGCAATGATAATTTCTAAATTATTCTTAAATTGTGAAACAGAAAAAGTATGTTTTCTTTCCTCTTTAAGAGTTGTTTTAACTTCCATGCATAATTTCTCGTTAAATTCAAAATCTCATTTATTATATTCATTTTCATGATAAAAATTTGAGATATTTAAATTATTTTTTTTTCAAAAATAATCAATCAATAAAAGTTCACCCAAAAATCCAATTAATAATTTATCATTTCTTTCTCTATTTCTTTCAAAAAGTTGTCAAAGTTTAAAAAATTCTTCATAAACATTATTTCTGAAAAGTTCAAAATTATTAATTAATGTTGTCATAAAAATTAAAAATGCTTGTTCTATTTCTTTTTCATTAACTAAGCATTCAATAACTATTCCAGGTTTAACAAAGTTTATATTTTCAATTTTAATTTCAATTTGTTCTAATAATTTAATTTGCATATTCTTTCCAGTAATTATTTTTTTATCAATTTTATTATCAACTAAAAAAATAACCGAATAATTACTATTTATTAAAGCAACAAAAATATCTTCACTAATTTTTCAAATCGAATTTTGATTTTGAGTTACTTTAATTTTTTCATATAAATTATTTAATTCACTAGTCTTGTTTAGCAACATATCTAATCACTCCTTCTCCTGGAAAATAAATAGCATAAAAAAGTGCATTTTTCCTAACTAATGATCCTAGTTCTTCTTTAATTTTATTTTTTTTATGAATATTAAATTTAAAAACTTCTACTAATATTAATCCCTTATTATTAGAATATTCATTAAGATTCCTATCTCCTTTATAATAATCTCCTATTTTTTCTTTCTTGCTTCTTCCTCTAAATACTTGTATTTGTTCATTAGTTAACAACGTACGATAATTTGGACGGTCCGCTTCTGGATTCATTAAAATAATTTTAATTTTTATGTTAGGATATTTTAATTTTCAATAATTTCAAAAGTCATCAGAAATGTCACAATAATATAAAACTGAATCTCAAATATTATTAAATCGCTTCTGAAATAAATCTATATTATTATATTCAATAAACTTATGTCTTATATTTCCATAATTTTCAAATGAAGCTTCATGTACTAATTCATCATATAAATCTAATTCAATTCTTTTATTATCTTGAAGTTTTCTTTGAGTATGTCATAATTCAATTTTTTCAAAATTTCAATTTACTACTCCGCCTCTTGTAGGTCTAAGGTTTTTTTTATTTAAATTTAAAACTTTTATCCATTCAGAGAGAAGAACATTATCATTATTAATCAAGTAATCTAAATCAAATCATAACTCATCATCCATAATTAAGATTTTTTCATAATCATCTTGAATTTCTTGCAAACAAAAAATTCTCATATATTCTCGAATATATTCACGATAACCAAATCATCTTGCTCTTTGCAAAACAGTATCAGCATTAGTTTTTTTACCACGTCTAGTAATATAAGTTACTAAAAGATTTTTAATTGTAATACCACGTTCTACTAAATCAGCACCAATTCAAATAACATGCGGCAAATAAGAAATTTCGTTTCTATTTCGTAATGGATTTTTACGATTTATTTCTACTACATCTATTTCTTCTAAAATTATTTTAAGATTATCAATTATATACTTATCATTTTCATTATTAAAATAATCTAAATTTCTATTAAAAAATTCTCTAAAACCAGAATTACAAAATTCCAAATATTTTGAAAATCTTAAATCTGTTATTTCTAAATTTGAAATTTTTTTTAATTTAGTAATAAAATTTTTTAAAGAATTTGCTGCAATAAAATGATCATTAATAGGTCTTTTTGTATGAATAAGCATATCAGAGTTACTAATTTCTTTACTTTTATCTTTAAGCATTTTTAAAGAACTTGCTATTAAAAAAGAAGAAAACGCTTTACGAAAAGAGAGCAAATTAATCAAATTATTATCTCAATCATCATTTTTTATTTCATTCTTATCAATAATTCTAATAAATTCACTGCTATTCTCACCATGAAATTCATTTAATCCTAAATAAAATTTTCCAGGATAAATTAATTGAATAAATTTTGGTTTAAGAATATCACTATCTCTTAAAAATAAATTTGCATAAGCAGTAGCAGTAACTTGTAAGTAAACAAAATGAGATAAAAAATCTAAAATATTAGTAATTTTCTGATATAAAACTGTAGCATTTTTATTTTTTCTTTCTGCATTACTATTTAAAGTTGCCTGATCTCCTTCATCATCAATTATCATTACATTTTTAACTCTTAACTCTGAATTAGACAAAAAAATTGCTAATTTTTCTAAATGAACTACATTTTTTAAACAAGTAATAATTAATTTTTTATTAGATTTAGAATTTAAAAGAGTAAAAAAATTTTTAGAAATTTTAATTGCATCATTGATATTTTCAATAATAATTTCCTTGCTTCCATCTTTTAAACTAAACACTTCAATTAATCTTTTATTATTTTGTGCTAATAATTTTGAATCTTTTCCACCTATTAAAATAACTACATCAATATTATTATCAAATCCTAAAGCAACTAATCCTAAAAAATTTGAAGTTTTTCCAGATTGAACTTTACCCAAAAGTAGACCTGTTTTATTAACTAATACTTTTTTCTTATTAATACATTTTGAAAAAATAGAAATAGCATTAGAAATAACCTGTTCTAAATCATCACTATCAATTTTTTTTAAATAAACTTCTTTAAAAGAATCTAAATATTTTTTACTAGTATTTATATTTACCATTTCTTCATCATCCAAAAATTTAAATAATCCTAAACTCATAACTATTTAACCTCATTTATCACTTGTTTTAAATACTCATTCATAAACTCTAAAATTTCAAAACCATTGAATACTTGAATAGTAGAAAATTCTGCATTAATTACAGAAACAGCTAAAGCAATAGCAAATTTTTTAAGTACCAAAATAAATTCACCATCATTTATATAAGGTTTAAAAAATGGATGCTCATAAAAAATAGTAACTTTAAATTTAACAATATTTTTGATATTTTCAATAAAATTAATTTTTAATCAATCTGTTGGTTTTCTACTCAAATCAGCTTCATAATTAATATAAATTTCCTTATTTGTTCCATCATTTAATTTAAATATTAAATAATTTGATAATTTTTTACTGGCAGTATTTGAAAAATCTTCCTGTTTATTATTATCTTCAAAATCTTTAAGTTTTTCAATTGTTAAATTTCCAATAGGATTTTTAAACATTTGTTCAATTGCGAAATTATTTTTTTTAATTTCTAATATATGAGTTAAATCTTGATTTATTTTTTCTTCTTTTCTTAATTTTTCATTTTTGATTACTAAATCTTTAGCAATGCCAGTCATTTTATTAATAAAGACTTCTTCTAAACCATTATCTCAATCAAAAGCATTTTTTGCTTGAGTAACAGGTCAATTATTCATATTTACTTCACCAAAAACTCTTAATCAAGCATATGAACTTGCATCTCCAAAAATTTCTTTAGGGCGATAATTTGAATCAGTTCCACCAATTATAACTCTATTTCTTCGTATTAATGTTAACCCTGCTTCTGATCTACTTCCAATTTCTCTAATAGCAACAAATCCATTAATAAAATATTTTTCATCTTCAAAAATTATTTCCTCTGAAAATTTTTTAAAATAAGGTTTTTTTGTGCCTGATTCTTCATCAAAATATTCTCATATTTTTGGTAATTTATATTCTAAACTTGGGGTTTCATTAATTGAATTGAAAAAATTTTCTCCATCATTGCTATACTGTAAATTATGATTTTCATTATAACTTTGTTCTATGTATTTTATTTCAATTTCATTTTCTCTTAAATCTTTTCTATAAATGCTAGAAATTTGATTAATTACTTTTTTTCTTTTACTTGGTGTTATTTTTCGGTTCAATTTTCTAATAATTAATTTAGTATAATGATCTGAAGAATCTACTCTTTCAATATTCACATTAATATTTTTTTCATTTGTAATTGCCAAATAATCAATATCCATAATAGTTGAATATAATTTATTACTTCCTAATTGTGTTGATGTAATTTCTCATTCATTCCCAAATCAACAAGCAGCTGTTTTCAATCCCATACCAAATTCATTTCTTCCACTTTTATCTTTAGGTGGAGAATTCAAAATAATAGCTCTTTTAAATTCTTCTTTCTCCATACCATATGCATTATCAATAATAGTTAAAATACAATCTTTTGCTTTTAAGGCATTTTGATATATTATATAAATTGTTAATTTGTAACCTGGGATTTTTTTTAATATACTTTTATTTAATTCATAACTTGCTGTTGAATTATCAACAAATTCTGCAATAGCATGTCATATTGTATAAGTTAATCTTTGGTATGTTGAATAAATGCTTGTAGGTGGCTGAATATCTAACTTAATTTTTTCGCTCATAATAAATACCTAATTCTTCTATAAAAAATAATCTAAAATTTTTGAAATTACTTCGACATTAATAGAATTACCTATTCTTTTAAAAGCTTCTGATTCTGAAGAATCATTTGGAAAAATAAAAGCATCTTTACCAGAAATTGGAAAATTTTGTAATGCTAAAGCTTCTTCAATTGAAATATATCTATATTTTTCTTCTTTCTTATCTCAAATTATTGGAGTATGAACCATTTTTACTAATGTTGGGAAAAAATTTGGCTTTTTAACTCTTAATCCCGAATGTCTAAACTGAATTATTCCTTCTTTAATAGAAGAAATTTTATTACCAGCATTTCATTCAAATTTTCTATAAGTTTTCTTTATGTTTAAAAAATCTTTATATTTAAAAAATCATTGATCAATTAATTTTTGATTTTTCAAATAAAATTTTCTATTTTTTTCAAAAAAATTATTTTTTCAAACATACAT
>JBOFXA010000023.1:0-27704 GCA_051653845.1 Spiroplasma sp.
ATATTTTATTTGCTTTAGTGCAAAGAAGATTAAGTCAAATAAATCAGTATCAAAATCCTGAACAATTAAATTAGGTTAGTTAAATTTAATTTAAGAGTGCTAGTTACAAAAAATCAGCTTTTAAAAGCTGATTTTTTTATATTTTCCTATATAATTATTTTAGTTTAGATAGAATTTTAAAAATAGTGGGTTTCAAAATTATGAATAAGTGAAAAGATAAGTGATTTTATTTCAAAATCACTTCAGCTTTTTTAACCTTAGGTGGATTAGTTGCAGTTTATTTATATCATATGATTTTTCAAACTTGAATAAGAGAACTGGACTATCCTTTTAATTTTTTTCTTTTTCAAGGACAATTTTTAAGTTTTTTTACTTTTCAAAGTAATTTTATCACTGGTGTTTGATTTTTAATTGCTGCTATTTATCACAAGCAAAAAAATCGTTTTATTGAAAATCCAAATATTTTGTTAGCAATTACATCATATATTTCTGTTACTTTTTTGGTTTTCTTAGCAATTTTGGTTCCTGGATTTTTTATTAGCAAAATTAAGATTGAAATTGAAGACATTATCACTGCTCCATTTTTTCATATTTTAACACCTATTTTAATGATTAGCTATAGTTTAATTCATATCAAAGAAATATCATTTTATTCTAAAAGATATTATCCTAAGATTTTTTTCATTTATTTAATTTATCCATGAGTTTATAGTATCTATTTAATTTTGAGAATTGTTGTTTATACTAATATATCTTCTTTAAAAGATATACCTTTTAGCATAGTTTATCCTTATATTCCTATTTTTAAAACAAGTAGTGAAGTTAGAGATGATATTCTTAATGGTAAGTTAGATATTTTGATTTTAATTGTTCTCTTTTTTCTTGTTGTTCATTGTTTGTTTGTTATTTTAAATTTTATTTATTTCTTAATTTTTAAAAAAATTACAAAAAGAAAATAATTTCCTATTCGCAATATTGCTTTTTTCAACTAAACACGTTAATATTTTAATGATAGAAAAATGTCCGCGTAGCTCAGTGGATAGAGCATCGGCCTTCTAAGCCGGGGGTCACAAGTTCGAATCTTGTCGCGGACGCCATTTATTTTAATTAGCAACTTTAAATTAATGAGGTTTAATAAGATGGATAATTATTATCACGAAATTATTGTTAAAATTAATAATCTCATTAGTCAGGAAATTTGAGAACAAGCTTTAGTTTTAGTTCAAGAAGAGTTAGCAGTAGCATATGTCCCTAAACAATATCAAGAGCAGTTTCAAAAGCTATATTCTGATATTGTTTTTAATTTGAAATTAAAAAATGAAAATCAAGAAGAAAAAAACAATTTTTGAACTTTAGCAATGATTAATAAAGTGATAAGTAATTTTGAAAATGAAGAGCAGCATCCAATTGCTTTTTATCACTTGCAAAATTATAATGTTAGGTTAATTTTGCCAAGTGTTATTAATTATTTATTAAATCCTAATATTAGTAATATTAATAAAACAAGATTACTAATAGTAATGAAAAATCAAGGTATTAAAGATAAATTTAAAATTGTCAAGACTCATGGTACTTTTACTATTAGTCCTGTTAAATTTCCTTTATGATATCAATTAAAGATTTATCAGAATATTAGTAAATTATTAGAGCAAAAAGTTTATAGTGATAATCCAAGTTTGTTTCAAATCTGTAATTTTTTGTTAAATAATTATTTTGAAAGTTTAATGCCAAAAGTTTTGCATTTAAAGCATACTAATGCAATAGCAGCTGCAATTTATATTCATGCTTGCAGTTTACAATTTATTAGAGTAACATTATTATCAAGTGGCAAGCTATTTCATTCAACATCTGTTTTAATAAAACAATACTTGTTAGATTTGAATCAACATAAAATTACATAGGAGTGAGCGTAGTGAAAGAATATAAAAACATTGAATTGAAAACAAAAAGAATTCCTTTAGCAGGATTAGGTCAATGAATTATTACTATTAATGGTGATGATTGAACTAAGATTTTAAGCAATGCAGAAAAAACTTTAATGGCTAATTTACAAATTCCTGGATTTAGAAAGGGAAAGGTTCCAACACACATAGCTAAAAAGCATATTAAAGTGGATGAGATTTTAAGAAATGCTGGAAATAATGCAATTAAAATAGCTTATCAATATGGTTTAGAGCAAAAAGATTTAGATGTTAAGGTAACTAATAAACCTAGTGTTGAAATTAGTGATTTATCAAAAGATTCATGTCAATTAACTTTTAATTTTGATTTAGATTTAGAAGTTAGTTTAAAACAATATACTAATTTTGACATTGTAAAATCAGAAGTAAAAATATTACCAGAAGAAATTGATCAACAAGTTAAATTATTAAAAGATCGTTTTGCTGTTTACAGTCCTAAAGAAGAAGGAACTTTAGCAATGGGTGATATAGCAATTTTTGATTTTAAAGGAACAATTAATGGTCAAGAATTTCCTGGTAACCAGGCTAAAGATACACAATTAGAAATTGGTTCAAATCAATTCATTCCTGGTTTTGAAGAACAAATGATTGGAATGAAAAATAATGAAACTAAAGTTTTAAAAGTAACTTTCCCTAAAGAATATCATGTTGAAAATTTAGCTAATAAAGAAGCAGAATTTGTTGTTGATTTAAAAGAAATTAAAGTTAAGATGGTTAATGATAACACTGAAGAATTAGTACAAGATATTAACATGCCAAATATTAGTACTTATGAAGAATTATTAAATTACATAAAAATACAATTAGAAGAACAAAAACTTAGAGAAATAAAAGATGAGTTTTTAAATAATGTTTTTACTGAAATTTTAAAGACAGCAAATATTGTTGTTCCTAATTCATTAATTGATAAAGAAACAGAACGTTTACTTAATGAATTTAAATCACGCTTAAAGCAACAAAATGTTTCTTTTGAAGACTATCAAAAAATGACAAATTTAAGTGAAGAAGATGTTAAAAAAGAAGCACAAAAAGATGCACTTTGACAATTGCAAACTTATGTCATAACTGAAGAAATAGCAAAAGTAGAAAAAATTACTGCAACTGATAGTGAAATTGAAGCTTACCTAACTAAAGTTAGTGCTCAATTTAATGTATCAGTTGAAGAAATTAAGAAAAATATTAAGGATTTAAATTTCATCATTAGTAATATTAAACGTAATAAAACTTTAGATTGATTATGAGAAAATAATGGTGTATTAGCTAAAAAAGAAAAGCAATTCCCTAAGTCAAAAGCATCTTCAAGTTCATCTGTAACTAAGAAAACAAAAACAACAAATTCATTATCAAAGAAAAAATAATTTTATTAAAATGCTTTAGTTTTAATTAAAAGCTAAAGTTTTTTTATATAAAAATGAATTAAAAAAGTATTTTTTTTTAAATATTATAAAATTATAGTGTTCAAAAGTATTTCGGGTATAGGGATATTTTAGCAATTAAATATTGTAAGTGCTAATAATTTATATTATAATACCTTATATTGATAAATTATGCTGAACAAATTAAAGATTTTTTTATTTTGAGGTGAAAATATGAAAGAAAAAAAATTTACTGATTTTCCAATTCTTGTCACATTAGGAAACTTTGTTTTTCCAAGCGTTGAAGTAGAGTTAGAAGTTGGTAGAGTTAAATCAATTGCAGCAATTAATGAAGCAAAACAAAATTTTAATTCTCAGATGATTTTATTGTCCCAAAAAGATCCTAAAATTGAAAGCCCTAAATCTAATGATATTTATCATGTTGGAACTTTATGTGATGTTACTATTAAAAAAGTTTTTCCTGATGATACTTTAACAGTAATTTTTAATGGCAGAGAGAGAGTAAAAATTACTAATTTAAAGGATAAGAATTTTTATTTTGGTGATGCAGAAATTATTGACAGAGAAGAAATTAGTAGGGAACTTGAAGAAGAGTTAATTCAATTAATTGTTAACAACTTACAATATATTTTAGATGTTCATGGTTCAATTCCACAAGGAGTAATTAGTCAGATTACTGATGGTATGCAAGCTACTGAAATTATTGATAAGATGGCTCAATTTTTACCTTATCTAACAATTGAAAAACGTCAAGCATTATTAGCTGAAGTGAATGTTAAGAAGCGTTTAGATTTATTAATAAAAGATATTAGTGGTCAAAAGCAAGCAGGAATTATTGAAAAAGAACTAACAAATAAGATTAAAGACCGAATTGATGAGCAACAGAAAGAATATTATTTAAGAGAAAAATTAAAAGCAATTAAAGAAGAATTAGGAGAAATTGATGGTAAGTCAAATGACCTTAATCGTTATTTAGAACGTCTTGATTCTGAACCTTTTCCAGAAAATATTAAAGAACGAGTTAAAGAAGAAATTGCTCGTTGTGATGAAATGCCACAAGCTTCAAGTGAAGCTAATATTTTAAGAACATATATTGATTGAATGATGAATATTCCATGATATCAGAAAGATAATGAAGAAAATTATGACTTGAAACATGTTCAAAGTATTCTTGATAAGTATCATTATGGTTTGAATAAAGTTAAGGAAAGAATTATTGAATATTTAGCTGTGCAAAAAATGTCTAAAGCATTACCTGGACAAATTATTTGTTTAGTTGGACCTCCTGGAGTTGGTAAGACTTCTTTGGCTAAATCAATTGCTGAGGCAATGGATCGTTCTTTTGTTAAGGTTTCACTTGGTGGAGTCAAAGATGAATCAGAAATTCGTGGTCATAGAAAAACATATATTGGAGCTATGCCAGGAAGAATTATTCAAGGTATGAAAAAAGCTAAAGTTATTAACCCTGTTTTCTTATTAGATGAGATTGATAAGATGGCTTCAGATTATCGTGGTGATCCTTCTAGTGCCATGTTAGAAGTACTAGATCCTGAACAAAATGCTAATTTTTCAGATCACTATATTGAAGAAAATTATGACTTATCAAAAGTAATGTTTATTGCTACTGCTAATTATATTGAAGGTATCCCTGAACCATTAAAAGATCGTATGGAAATTATTGAATTATCTTCTTATACAGAATTAGAAAAAGTAGAAATTGCTAAGCAATATCTACTACCAAGAGTTAATCAAGTTACTGGGTTAAATAATAAATTAATTAAATACAAAACTAATGCAATTGAAGAAATTATTAAGTACTATACTCGTGAATCGGGAGTAAGACAATTAGAACGTTTATTTAATAAAATTGCTCGTAAGTTTATTGTTCAGTATTTAAACAAACAAATTTCTAAACTTGAACTAACAAGTAAAAATGTCAAAGATTATTTAGGAAAACAAATCTTTGATTACACTAAGAAAGAAGATGCTTCTCAAATTGGTGTTGTTACTGGGTTAGCTTATACACAATTTGGTGGTGATATTTTACCAATTGAAGTTAACTTCTTTAAAGGTAAGGGTAACTTAGTTCTAACAGGAAAATTAGGAGAGGTTATGAAAGAATCAGCAACTATTGCCTTAGACTTTATTAAAGCAAATAGTAGTTTGTTTGAAATTGATCCTTTTGTCTTTGAAATAAATGATATTCACATCCATGTTCCTGAAGGTGCAGTACCAAAAGATGGCCCAAGTGCAGGTATTGCTCTAACAACAGCAATTATTTCAGCTTTATCGCACAAACCAGTGTCAAAAGATATTGGGATGACTGGAGAAATTACTCTTCGTGGTCACGTGTTAGCAATTGGAGGCCTAAGAGAAAAATCAATTTCAGCTAATAGAAGTGGTCTAAAAACAATTTTAATTCCTAAAGGTAACTTAAAAGATTTAGAAGACATTCCTGAAGAAGTAAAGAAAAAATTAAAGATTGTTCCAGTTGAATTTTATCATGAGGTTTATAATATTATTTTTAAAGAAAACAAAGTTAAAATCAAAGCTGAAGAAGTTCACCCTGAACCATTTTAAAGTTCTAAATCATTAAATTAAAAGTCTTTTAATGTACTTGTTGACCTTGTCAATTGAATCTGTCAGAAAAAGTGTCCAAATTATAAATGATTATTTAAGCGGTATGAGTATCATAGAATACCGCTTATTTTTTTTAATTGGTCTGACAAAATTATAAAATTCAATATCATTGTCAACAATATTTTTTATATCACTAGGTTTTAATTTTGAGCTAGGAATATTATAAATAACTTTATTTTTAAATCTAAAAAATCAAGTTTCACAGGATGTGTTATTGATTGAATTACTTCTTCTAGACATTGAAATTTTAATATTTAGTTTTTTACAAAGCTCTTTATATTGTACCTATATACTTTTTGATAATGAAAGTAAAGATTTTTAATCTTTTCTGTTAATTCTTAATTTCAGTTATTAAAATTGCAACCTAAATTTTTCATTTTTTCTAACATTTGAAATTTTTCTTCTTTTTTTATTATAATTTAATTTAAACAAAAGAGAGAAAAGAAATAAAAATACATGGTAATTAGATAGTTGGGATGGTTTACTTATGGTGAAAAAATTATTAAATATTTTAGGTAGTGTTTTAATTTCATCGTCATTTGTTCCAAAAGTTTTAGATAAAGAATCTATTGAGAATAAGAAAGCAATTAAAGATGATTTTTTATTAAATGTGCCAGTAATACAACAAGAAACAGCCTATTATTGTGTTCCTGCATCAATTCAAGCAATATTTAGTTTTTTTGACGTAAATATTAACGAATATACTCAAACTAGAATATATAATGAATTATTGCAACGAGATCCAGATAATATAGGGCCTGGGATACATTTAAGTCAAGATGTTGCTGATTATATGACAGGAACTATTGAAAGTACAAGCGAGAATATTGTAATCTATAATTATAATTACTTAGGTTATTCTTTTGGATCTACTATAACAGAAATAAGACTATTTCAAAATTATGTTTATGAAAGTTTAAGAAATAGTGATCCACTTTTATTTTCTTATAGAAGATCTGGAGAAGAATCAGGTCATGCATTAATTATTAATGGGATAGAAATTTCTCTTCAAAATCCATGATGAACACAATATAGATATATAAATCCTGCTGATGGAACGTTAGGTACTTTGTTTGGGTATTCAATTCCTGCATATACTACTCAAGGTGGAGAAATAATTGGCTATAGTTCTATTCCTAGCGAAGATAAATTATCAGCAATAGAACTTGGTATTGATGAGAAAAAAGTGGGTAAAAGTGATTTAAATGATTATGAACTTCACAAAGTTTTAGAACTAAAAACTGATATAACTGGTATGACTAACTTTAGGACAACTGGATCTTTTCGTGATGCTTTTAGTTGAGTTTCTTTAAGTGATTTTTATGGTGAAATATATAAGTTTAACGATAGAATTAAAGTAAGAGATTTTAATCTTGAAACAAGTAATCTTCCAGATGATTGTGATTATTGAAAAGGATCAGAAGTAGAAATTATGAGAGCAAGTGAAGATATTGGTACAGCTCATATTGAAGGAAGAATTGTAGCTCAATTACAATTTGAATTTTCTTCAATAAAACATTTAATAATGACATTAATAATTTATGTTGGTGGAATTGCTTGATTAACATGAAATTATGCTCATGTTTGAATTATGACAGGTACTATTTTAAGTTTTATCAAAAATGAAGAGGAAAATAAATTAGCAATAGTTAAAACAGATAAAGCAAAACAAAAAGAAATAAAAAAAGAATCTAGTCTTAATAATTTGAACATAAATATTAAATCATTTTCTAAAATGGATAATAATATCGCTTCTGATGGAGGAAAAATTAAATGATTAGGAGATACAGACTGAATTGATTTAACAGCTTTTACAGGAGTTACTGGATTATATACATTTAAATTTATTTATAAGTATATAGAATTCCCTGATTTTCAAGTAGGAATTGGTTTATTTTCATATGCAAAAGGAAAGACTGCGCTTAAAATAAATATAAGTGATTGGCCAACTATTATAAAAAAAGATTGAGTATCAGATTTTTATACTCAAGTTGAAGGTAACGAAACATCAGGCTCGGCTCAAATATATGGATGAATAGGAATAAAGTTTTGAGTTTTTTACCATCCAATATTAAACCATTTAATGTTTAAAATTGCATTTTTTGCTTCAGGTTCTTCTTCTGCTACACCAACTATCCCTTGAGGTCAAGTAAAAACTGGTGATATTTTAAGGTTTAAAGGAAATTAATTAATTTTAAAAAATTAAAAAATAAATTAAAAAGGAATGATTTAATTGATATTTGACTGGACTCATTCCTTATAATTTTATTTGCGGTCTGTGCTTTTATTATAAAATTCAATATATTTTGGTAATTTTTTTTAATTCACTGATACTTTTTGTTTTTCAACTAATTAAATTAAAAAATTCAGTTTTCATTGTAGCAAAGCATGATTCAATGAAATCTAGACATGGGAATTTTTATTCTTAATTTTTGACATAATAATTTATATGATTGATTAGTATAATGAAAACCTTAATCTGATTGTAAAATCCAGGTTTTAGGTGGACCAATATTTGATAACCAAAAATTTCTTTAAATTTATAAAAAATAGTTTTAATAATATTAGTTAATAAATTATTTCATTTATTCATTTATAGTATCCAGATTTTGAAACTTTTAATAAATAGCACTAATAATTAATCTGATATTTTTTCTTCAAAGGACTTTCTATTTAATTAATTAAATAGTTAAAATAATATAGTTCATTATATAATAAAATCAATAGAGTAGCGAGGATGAAATGTTAGTTATTAAAAATGCTCAATTTCTAACTAGTGCTGTAGAAAAAAGTCAGTGACCAAATGATCAAGTGGTTGAGTTTTGTTTTGTTGGTCGAAGTAATGTTGGTAAGTCTAGTTTTATCAACACAGTAACTAATCAAAAAAACTTAGCTAGAATTTCTCAAACGCCAGGAAAAACACAAGTTTTAAATTTTTTTAGTGTCAATAATAATCAATTTCGTTTTGTTGATGTGCCTGGTTATGGGTTTGCTAAAGTTAATCATAAAAAGAAAGAACATTTTGCTAATATGATGGAAGAATATTTAACAACAAGAGAAAATTTAAAAGCAATTTTTTTATTACTAGATTTTCGTCACAAACCAACAAAAGATGATATTTTGATGTTAGAGTACTTGCAATATATGAAACATAAGATTTATTTAGTAGCTACTAAAGTTGATAAAGTTAGTAAGAATCAGTATCTCAAGCAAAAAAAAATAATTCTATCAAGTTTAAATCTTAGCCTTACTGCATCAATAATTTTATTTTCTAGTTTAAAAAAGATTGGTACTGATGAGGTTATGGCAGTTTTTGCAAAAAATTTAGTAACTTGTAAGTAAACAATTAAATTAAGAAAAAATTAAAAAAATCTCTTAGTTTGTTTGTTAGATTACTTTATAAATGTATTTTTTAAATTATTTTAGTAATTTATCCTAAGATTTTAATAAAGAACTCTGTTGTTTGCTAAGACTTTTTAATGTTTCATTAAACCTTATTATATGAATAAGATTAGATATATATTTATATTCTAAGTGATGAAATATTTAAGATTAGAATTTATTTTTTCTGTTAGTTTGCTAAAATTGTAATTTAGTAAATAACTTATTCAACAACTTAGTATAATTAATTTAAAGAATTATCTAAAGGTGCTACTGTATGAAAACAAAAGGACATTATGATTTATTGCTAACTTTAAATGATGAAATTAAAGATGATTATTTTGTTAGTAATCTTAAGCAAGAACTTAAAAATATCAATGATATTAATAAATATTTAGCTAAGCAATTTTATTCTATTATCAATCAAGAATTAGCAAAGATTAGTAATCTTGATGATAAATTAAAATTTTTAAATAATTTATTAGCAATATTTAGTGAAAAGCAATTTGTTAAAGATATTTTATTGCAAATTAAAGATAATAGCAAAAGTGTTACTTATCAAAGTAAAATTAGATTAAGTGACAATTATTTATTTACTAATCAAGAAGAACAAAGTCTAATTGACCAATTGAATAAGGAAATTATTACTAGTGATGCAGTTGCTTTAATTTATCCTTTTATTTCTAAAGCAATGATTAACAAACTACAAAGTTCGTTAAGTTTTGCTCATAAGTATCAAATTCCAATTACTTTAATTACCACAACTTTTGATAGCCAAGCTTTATTTGTTAACTTATATGAATTAGAGCAATTAATTAAACGTTATCCTAATATTATAATTAGAATTGAAGATAACACTGAAGTTAGAAGTGAAAGAATACATATTAAAGCAGCAATTTTTCAAAGAACTTCAGGATTTTCTTCTGCTATTCTTGGTTCTTCTAATCTAACAATGCCTGGAATGTTGACTGGAAGAGAATGAAATTTAAGAATTAGTCAATTTGAAAATCCTAATTTGTATCAAAAAATTTATCAAGAATATCAAAATTTATGAAAAGATAATTTATTAAATTTTAATGATGATGAAATTAGGCAACATTTATTTAAAAGGATTGAGAATCAAAGATTTTTGACAAAGCAAGAATTTAGTCATATTCAATTAGTTAATTATGTTTTGTATGATTTTCAAATTGATATTTTAGAAAAAGTAGCTTATCGTAGAAAAATTAATAAAAATAAGCATTTAATTATTATGGCAACTGGTACTGGTAAGACAGTTGTTAGTGCTTTTGATTATTTAAAGCAAGTCAAAGAAACAAATAAAAGACCAACAATATTATTTTTAGCTCATCAAAAAGAAATTATTGAACAAGCTTTAGCAACTTTTAGAAAAGTTTTAAACGATCAAAATTTTGCTGCTATTTTAAGTACAACAAATCAAAATTTTAATAATGGTTACTTATTTGCTACAATTCAAACAGTTAATCGACATCTAAAAAAATTTAATTCTAAGCAATTTGATTTGATTATTTTTGATGAAGCTCATCATATTGCAGCCAAAACTTTTGATCAAGTTTTTAATTACTTTCAAGCAAAAGAAGTGATAGGACTAACAGCAACTCCAGAAAGAGAAGATGATAAGAGTATTTTACCTTATTTTGATGGTGAATTTGCTTATGAGTTAAGATTATGAGATGCTATCAATCAAAGATTGCTATCAAAATTTGATTATTATTGTATTGATGATATTGATAGTAATTTAGTTGATATTGATTTAAGTAATGATCAGCAAGTATTTAAAGCTTTAAATAATGATGCTAGAAACCAATTATTATTAAATATGATTAAGAATTATATTGGCATTTATCATCAACCTTTAGCATTAGTTTTTTGTATTAATATTATTCATGCAGAAATTATTAGCAGTTATTTAGTAGCAAATGGATTAAAGGCTACTTATTTAACTAGTAAGACTAATCATTTGCGTAGCAAAATTATTAGTGATTTTAAAAAAAGAAAGATTAATTATTTATGTGTTGTTAACATGTTTAATGAAGGAATTGATGTTCCTGAAGTTGATACCATTATTTTATTAAGACCAACTAACTCTAAAACTATTTTTTTACAACAATTAGGAAGAGGGTTAAGAAAGACAGTTAATAAAAATAAATTATCAGTTTATGATTTAATTGCCAATATCGATCAAAAATATGATATCACAGTAGGAATTAAGAATTTATATCACAATCAAGCAATATTAAATCAAAAAGAAATTTTTAATCAAGGTTTTAGTTTACCTGATGGTTGTACCATTACTCTAGAAGATCGTAGTAAAGAAGTTATCTTAAATAATTTGCAATCTTGATATCAAGTTCCTAAAAGAATGTATCAAGTAGTAAGGGAATACTATCAAAAGTATCAAATGCAGGGTTTAGAAAAAATAATTGTTGATTATGATTTAAATTTGGCTTTATTCTATCATTATCTTGATAACTTTTATTTAAGAGTTGCTTTATCAAATTCTAACAATTTCATAACTATTAATTCTCAATCAGAAAATAATCAAACTTTACGTAATGCTAATATTTTAAAGCAATTTATTTTTTTAAATAATTATCATATTATCAATTATTTTTATTTACGTTTACAAAAAAAACTATCAAAATTTGAGATTAATTTGCATTATGATAACTTATTAATTGCTTCTTTATTTCCTGAAGCTACAAGTAGAAAAGTGTTTCATCGCATTTTTGATAACTGTCATGATGATTTAATTAGTGATTTTATTAGCAAGCATAAATTAATAGTTCAAGAATTACTAATAATTTTAGAATATAAGCTAAAGCATGAAACATTAAGTATTGAGCAAACTGAGTTTAAAGATTATCCTTTATTAATTAAGGGTACTACTTATACAGTAAGACAAGCTTTAGTAGCAATTAATCGTCTTAATTTTCATGAGCAACTAGGACCATTAAAAATTATTGCTTTTCAAGCAGGTTACTTAACCTATGAAACAATAAAATCAGTTGTCTTTGCTGATTTAGATGCTATTAATTATGGTAAGTTGACAAGATATGATGCAAAAAACCAAGAATTTTATTGATCAATTCCAGAAAATAAAGGTTTTAAGAGTAAATTAGTTAGAGATTTAGAAAATCAAGATATTATCAAGTTTTTATTTTTGAACAATACTATTAATAAAAATTATCCTAATTTATCATTAAAACTCTATGATTTTATTGGTGTTGGTAGTTATTTAGCAACTTTAAATGATAAATATATAACTGTAAAATTTAACATAAAAAGTAAAAGCAAAAATTCTTAAAAAACTTCTAGTATTTTTTTTAAAATACATATATAATTTACTGGTATGTAATTTCAAGGAGGAAAATAGTAATGGCTGTACCAGTAAGAAGAACTTCAAAAATGCGTAAAAATACTCGTCGTAGTCATGACGCTTTAATTTCTCGTACAACAGCTAATTGTCCTAATTGTGGTTCAGTAGTTTTACCTCATCATGCTTGTATGAAATGTCATACTTATAAAGGTGAAAGTATTCCCACAAGTAAAAGAACTACAGTTTTAGCAAAACAAACTGAAACAAAAGATTCAAGTATTGATGCTAAGAAGAGTGAAAAGAAGGATAAAAGTAAGTCTGGCACAAAAGAAAGTAAAAAATAAATTTTCAAAAAGGTACTTTTTTATTGAATAAAAAAGTACCTTTTTCCTTGATTTTTTATGCTTAAAAATAAAGAAAAAAAATAATTATTTTTTTTCTTTATTTTTGTTGACTTTGCTTGTGCTTTTAGGTAGTATTCTTATTGTGACTGAAAACAAAAGGTCATAATCAAGAAAAAATAAACGATCTTTGAAAACTAAATAGAACAAGAATTAATCCGTCAATTAAGTCAGAATTATAACTTTAATTAAAATATTTTTTATGAGAGTTTGATCCTGGCTCAGGATTAACGCTGGCGGCATGCCTAATACATGCAAGTCGAACGAAGTAGTTTACTACTTAGTGGCGAACGGGTGAGTAACACGTATCTAATCTACCATTTAGTGGGGAATAACTGTTGGAAACGACAGCTAATACCGCATATTGTTTCTAAGATGCTTTTTTAGAAATGAAAGGAGCTTTTAAGCTTCGCTAATTGATGAGGATGCGGCGTATTAGCTAGTTGGTAGGGTAATGGCCTACCAAGGCAATGATGCGTAGCCGATCTGAGAGGATGAACGGCCACATTGGGACTGAGACACGGCCCAAACTTCTACGGAAGGCAGCAGTAGGGAATTTTTCACAATGGGCGAAAGCCTGATGGAGCAATGCCGCGTGACTGATGAAGGTCTTCGGATTGTAAAGGTCTGTTGTAAGGGAAGAAAAAATAAAGCAGGAAATGGTTTTATTTTTGACGGTACCTTACCAGAAAGCCACGGCTAACTATGTGCCAGCAGCCGCGGTAATACATAGGTGGCAAGCGTTATCCGGATTTATTGGGCGTAAAGGGTGCGTAGACGGTTTTATAAGTCTGAGGTTAAATATGAGAGCTCAACTCTCATCTGCCTTGGAAACTGTAAGACTAGAGTGTAGGAGAGGCTAGTGGAATTCCATGTGTAGCGGTGGAATGTGTAGATATATGGAGGAACACCAGTGGCGAAGGCGGCTAGCTGGCCTAATACTGACGTTGAGGCACGAAAGCGTGGGGAGCAAATAGGATTAGATACCCTAGTAGTCCACGCTGTAAACGATGAGTACTAAGTGTTGCCAAATGGCAGTGCTGTAGCTAACGCATTAAGTACTCCGCCTGAGTAGTATGCTCGCAAGAGTGAAACTCAAAGGAATTGACGGGGACCCGCACAAGCGGTGGAGCATGTGGTTTAATTCGAAGCAACGCGAAGAACCTTACCAGGCCTTGACATACCTTGCAATACTATAGAAATATAGTGGAGGTTAACAAGGATACAGGTGGTGCATGGTTGTCGTCAGTTCGTGTCGTGAGATGTTTGGTTAAGTCCAGTAACGAACGCAACCCTTGTCCTTAGTTGCCAGCATTAAGTTGGGGACTCTAGGGAGACTGCTAGTGTAAGCTAGAGGAAGGTGGGGATGACGTCAAATCATCATGCCCCTTATGGCCTGGGCTACACACGTGCTACAATGGCTGATACAAAGAGTCGCAAAATCGCAAGATTGAGCTAATCTCAAAAAATCAGTCTCAGTCCGGATTGAAATCTGAAACTCGATTTCATGAAGTCGGAATCGCTAGTAATCGCGAATCAGCAATGTCGCGGTGAATACGTTCTCGGGTCTTGTACACACCGCCCGTCAAAGCACGAGAGTTGTCAATGCCAGAAGTTGGTGTCCTAACTTGCGCAAGTAAGAGGGAGCTACCCACGGCAGTGGTGGCGATTGGGCTTAAGTCGTAACAAGGTACCTGTATCGGAAGATGTGGATGGATCACCTCCTTTCTATGGAGAATTGTCTTTTTAGACAACAATATGTAGAAATTTAACCTTGATTTAATAATGGATTATTTAAAGTTCTTTGTTCTATTTAGTTTTCAGAGATTGTTTTGATTTCTGAAAATAACATATTTAATATATGTAATTGTTCTTTAAAAACTAGATAAGTAGACATCAAAATTTAATCAAATTTTTTATAAATTATCTTGCAATAGGATTATTCTAATAAATTATTAAGAGCGTATGGTGGATGCCTTGGGATTGGAAGACGAAGAAGGACGCGATTACCTGCGATAAGCTTCGGGGAGCTGGAAATAAGCTTTGATCCGGAGATTTCCGAATGGGGAAACCCACTATCTTTAATCAGATAGTACTGAATAATGAATTCATAGTTATTCAGAGTGATACCTAGAGAATTGAAACATCTTAGTACCTAGAGGAAAAGAAAGCGAATGCGATTCCCTTAGTAGCGGCGAGCGAAACGGGAACAGCCTAAACCACTCATCAGAGTGGGGTTGTAGGACCATCATTTAGAAGTTACAAAATTTGTTAATAGTAGAAGTTGTTGGGAAGCAACGCCATAGATGGTGAAAGCCCAGTATATGAAATTAACAAATCTTCTGATGGTATCCTGAGTACGACGAGACACGTGGAATCTTGTCGGAATCTGCGCAGACCACTGCGTAAGGCTAAATACTAACCAATCACCGATAGTGAACCAGTACCGTGAGGGAAAGGTGAAAAGTCCCCCGTAAGGGGAGTGAAATAGTTTCTGAAACCATATGCTTACAACAAGTCGGAGCCCGTTAATGGGTGACGGCGTGCCTTTTGTAGAATGAGCCGGCGAGTTACGATTACATGCAAGGTTAAGTGGAAAACATGGAGCCGTAGTGAAAGCGAGCCTTAATAGGGCGAGGAGTATGTAGTCGTAGACCCGAAACCAGGTGATCTAGCCATGAGCAGGTTGAAGTTAATGTAACAGTTAATGGAGGACCGAACCAACGTTCGTTGAAAAGACCGTGGATGACTTGTGGCTAGCGGTGAAATTCCAATCGAACCTGGAGATAGCTGGTTCTCCCCGATATAGTTTTAGGACTAGCGTTAGAGTTAGGACAATGGAGGTAAAGCTCTGAATGTATGATGGCCCCACCTCGGGGTACTGAATGCAATTAAACTGCGAATGCCATTGTTTCGTCTCTAGCAGTCAGTCTATGGGTGATAAGGTCCATGGACGTGAGGGAAACAGCCCAGATCATCAGCTAAGGTCCCCAAATCAATGCTAAGTGGAAAACGATGTGAAATTGTTTAAACAGCTAGGAGGTTGGCTTAGAAGCAGCCACCCTTTAAAGAGTGCGTAACAGCTCACTAGTCGAATGATTTTGCGCGGAAAATGTACCGGGGCTAAGCATTGTACCGAAGCTATGGGTCTTAAGCATTGTAAACAATGCTTTGGGCGGTAGGGGAGCGTTTTAATCTTGCAACGAAGCTAGACTGTAAGGACTAGTGGAGCGTTTAAAAGTGAGAATGCCGGCGTGAGTAACGATTGAAGGTGAGAATCCTTCATGCCGATTGACCAAGGTTTCCTGGGCAAGGTTCGTCCTCCCAGGGTTAGTCAGGACCTAAGGCGAGGCCGATAGGCGTAGTCGATGGACAACAGGTTGATATTCCTGTACTACCATAATAACTGATGGAGTGACAAAGAAGGCTAGGATATCCCAGCGACTGGAAGTGCTGGGCTAAATACAAAGAGGGTTGTGTAGGCAAATCCGCACAATATTCAACCTTGAAGTATGATGGGGAGTGAACGGTTCGCTTAGTAACGAAGTATCTGACGCCCTGCTTTCAAGAAAAGCTTCTAAAGATATTATTATGGTACCTGTACCGAGAACAGACACATGTGGTCAAGGAGAAAATCCTAAGGCAAGCGAGATAACTATAGCTAAGGAACTCTGCAAAATTGCCCCGTAAGTTAGCAAGAAGGGGTGCTCATAGCAATATGAGCCGCAGTGAAGAGGTCCGGGCGACTGTTTAGCAAAAACACAGCTCTCTGCAAAGTCGTAAGACGAAGTATAGGGGGTGACGCCTGCCCAGTGCTGGAAGGTTAAAGCAATTTGTTAGCATTTATGCGAAGCTTTGAACTGAAGCCCCAGTGAACGGCGGCCGTAACTATAACGGTCCTAAGGTAGCGAAATTCCTTGTCAGGTAAGTTCTGACCCGCACGAAAGGCGTAACGATCCGGACGCTGTCTCGGCTATAGACTCGGTGAAATCTTAGTACCTGTGAAGATGCAGGTTACCCGCGATTAGACGGAAAGACCCCGTGGAGCTTTACTACAACTTGATATTGAATTTTGGTATAACTTGTACAGGATAGGTGGAAGACATTGAAGTATAGACGCTAGTAGATACAGAGTCACCCTTGGGATACCACCCTTGTTATACTGAAATTCTAACTTGAGACCATAATCTGGTCTAAGGACAGTGTCTGGTGGGTAGTTTGACTGGGGCGGTCGCCTCCTAAAAGGTAACGGAGGCGCCCAAAGGTACCCTCAGTATGAATGGAAATCATACATAGAGCGCAAAGGTAGAAGGGTGCTTGACTGCGAGACTTACAAGTCGAGCAGAAACGAAAGTTGGGCTTAGTGATCCGGCGGTCCTGTGTGGAAAGGCCGTCGCTCAACGGATAAAAGTTACCCCGGGGATAACAGGCTTATCTCCCCCAATAGTTCACATAGACGGGGAGGTTTGGCACCTCGATGTCGGCTCATCGCATCCTGGAGGTGTAGTCGCTTCCAAGGGTTGGGCTGTTCGCCCATTAAAGCGGTACGCGAGCTGGGTTCAGAACGTCGTGAGACAGTTTGGTCCCTATCTGTCGTGGGCGTAAGAAATTTGAGGAAAGCTGTTCCTAGTACGAGAGGACCGGAATGGACCTACCTCTGGTGCACCAGTTGTCACGCCAGTGGCACAGCTGGGTAGCTATGTAGGGCATGAATAAGCACTGAAAGCATCTAAGTGCGAAGTCAGTTCCAAGATTAGATTTCTCATCCGCAAGGAGTAAGATCCCTTGAAGACAACAAGGTTGATAGGTTGGGTGTGTAAGCACGGTGACGTGTTCAGCTAACCAATACTAATAGATCGAGGATTTATTAGAGAAATACGCTATTGCTAACCAATTTATATCATAGTAAATTATGATGTTTGCATCTAGTTTTTAGAGAATAATTATCTCAAGCATATTAAAGATATGTTTGAAAATATGTTTAATATGTTGAAATACTTAAGTAAGTTATTCTTTGGTGTTCATAGCGACATGGATCCACCTGTTCCCATACCGAACACAGAAGTTAAGCATATCAGCGGCGAAAATACCAGTAATGGGAAAATAGCACGATGCCAAAGATTTATATCAGACGCAAGTTTGACCAAAAAAAGACCCTTTCTTTAAAAGAAAGGGTCTTTTTTGTTATTTTTGTTGTCCATTGAAATATATTTATTTTCTTATATAATAAAATTTATTTGGAAAAATTAAATGATTTTATTGAATAAATTGAATATTAAATTATGAGTTAAAAATTAATTTAAATTTGAAAATGAGAGGTAAGAATTATGAATATGAAAATTGGTTTTTTAGGTGCTGGGCATATGGGCAGAGCAATTATTGCTGGTTTATTAGGTAGTAAGAAATTTAGCAAAGAAGATTTTAAAATTGTTGTCTCATCAAATAGTAGTATTGAAACTTATCAAGCAGAAAATTTTTTTGTTAGCAAAGATTGAAATAGCTTACTTGAATGTGAGGTTGTCATTCTTGCTTTAAGGCCAAATGTTATTAGAGCTTTACAAAATAAACTAACTTCAACATTTAATAAGCAACAAATCATCATTTCAGTTGCTGCTGGTCTTTCTTTAGCATCTCTTGCAAAAATATTTCCCAGTGCTTTAATTACTAGAGCAATGCCAAATACTTCTTGTGCCAACAATCAATCAACAACTATGATTAGTAAAGAAGGTAATCAAAAAGCAAATAAGATGGCACTTACAATTTTTAATTGATTAGGCAAGACAGTTTTTTTATCTGAAGATAAGATTCATGTTTTCATTGCTATTTGTGGCAGTGCAAGTGCCTATCTTTATTATTGAATGCAACCATTAATGCACTTAGCTTTAGCTAACAACATTAGTTTAGAAGATAGTAAAAGTATCATTGTTGGTCTTTTATCAGGTGTAGCAGTAAATATTGAGCATAGTTCAGAAAGTTTAGAAACCTTACAAAAGCAAGTTAGTGTTCCTGGTGGAACAACAGTTGAAGCAATTAAAGTTTTTGATCAACATGATTTAAAGCAAATTATTTCATCAGCAATTCAAGCAGTAGCAAGAAGAAGTCAAGAGTTAGAGTAATTTAATTATTCTTCATTTAGTATATTTTGACAATTAAACATAAATTATCGTTATAATTAAAGCAAATTAAGTAAGGAGGATAGAGTATGGACTATTATAATATGGGACAAAGAAATTCTCATCAAGAAAATAGTCAAAATAGTAAGCAACAACAATGTTCTTGTCATTGTGAACAATGTAGTTGTCAAGGATGTCATTGTAAGCATCCAGATAAAAGCAACTGCAATTGCTAATTAGTTGTTTTCTTATTATTGTTTTCTTATTTTTTTTAAAACTAGTAGATTAGTTTAATCTACTAGTTTTTTTATTATTTGCTGATTCTTTCATTGAAACCATTTCATCATCAATCAATGTTGGGTTGAATAAAATTGTTTCCGGATTAAATAGGATATTTAAGAAAATATTTACTTATTTCTCCTTATATTGAAACCACAAATAATTTTGCTAATTTTTTCTTAATCAAACTAACTTTAATCTTTTCAATTCATTATTTTCAAATTAGTTAAAATATGAAAATAATTTAGAAAGGATAGAAAGATGAAAAATAAAAGTTTCAGTTTCTTAAATAAGAATAATTTTTGATTGAACTTTATTTTAATAGCACCAATAACACAATAACTAAAATTAGAAAATAAAGTATTAGTAGAAAAAAAATTGTTAGTTTTAGATTTAATTTAATAGTAACTTTTGCTAATTATTGGTACATTAGTAAATTAATGGGGCTAGTAACCCTAACCAAAAGCAATACTAGCATTAGCGTGCTATAGTCTTGAAAGGACAATAAACATTTTTAAGAATTGAGAGGAATAATGATATGTCAATTAATGAAATTATTAAAAAATATTTACCAGTAGAAAAAAGTAAATTATCTTATGCCAACAAGCAATACAATTATTGTTTGGCTTATACTTATCAAAATTGTACTGCTTGTAAGGAAGTCAAGAGAATTAAATGTTGTAAGAAGTTGATTTATCAATCAGCAAAGCAAGTTAGTTCTAGTAAGTGACATTTGTTTTTTCTTTGTTTGAACAATCATTTGGTGATTCGTTGAGTTAGGTTTGATGAAGTTATTGTTGTCGCTGGTCAAATTAAGAATTAAAAGGGGATTGAAATGAAAAAAAGTTTAAGTTTAGTTATTCCAGCATTTTTGATTAGTAGTGTTAGTTTTTTTACTATAGCTTGTCAAAATCCTTTAATAGGAAGTAGCAATCGTGGGACTATTCTACTTAATCCAGTAGTTAGGGATGCTAAATACTATCAAGAAAAAATTAAACAAAATCAAGAGTATATCGTTGATTGCAATAAAATGTTAGAAGAGATTAAAGAAAGTGAAAATATTTATGATGATGATTTCATTGTACAAAGTTCTATTGATGAAGTAAGTACACAAAAATATGCTTATCAAAGTGAAATTAATGAGTATCAGTATCAAATTTTATTATTAGCAAAAAGTGTTAGATATTCTAGTACTAAACAATTTTTATTAGTCGTTGCTGAAAAAATTGATAATTTAAACCAGGAATTAAAATTAAAAGAAAAATATCCTGAATATTATAGAGAATCAGAATTAGAAATAATTAAGGATGCAATTGAAGCAGCAAAAAAATTAGTAATGTTTATAAAACTTGAGGAGGAACAAAATGTGACAATTTAATTTAGCTGATTTATTTTTACTAGCATCTGCTAGTGTTCCTGATTTTAATGGCATTATTTCAACTGTTATAGTTTGAGTTAATGCTGCATTAGGGATTTTAGTAATTTTAGAAGTATTATTTGCAACAATTAAAGCAATTTGAATTTGATGAAGTGTGATTAGAAATTCTGATGAGCCTGATACTAGAGCAGTTTATTTAAGTTCTTTAAAGTGACCGATTATTGCAATTATTGGTACTTGTGTTGTTATTGCTTTAGCTAATGTTGTTATTCAGATAGTTAAGTCAGCAGGTTTGAATATCAATGTTTAGTTTAATAGTTTTTTAGAAAGGAGTTTATTCTATGATTTGAAATGCGATTATGAAATTGGTATGGTTTCTTTTTGTTCAATGTCCATTAAGTTTAATTGCTGCTTTTAGTAAGGTACTAGAATATCTAACTGGAGGAATCATCAATGATATTTTATTTGGATCAGCAAAGGATTTTCAATGAAACAATATTCCAATCCAATTTTGATGGTTTGTCATCATTGCTTTTTGTATTTTTAGTTTGGTCTTTACAATTCAAATGATTGTTTTGATGTTTAATGAGGCAACCAAAGCAAAAACAAAATTTGTTTTAGCAATTCAAAATGGTGTGAAAGCATTTATTTTTATGTTTCTAATTCCGATTTTCTTTTTTCTTGCTAATTTTATCATTCAAAATTTAGCAAATACTATCATCAATAACTTTGGTAACAATAGTAATATTGCTCAGTATTTGTGACATATTGGTGATCCAACTTGAGATGGTACAGCTAATAGAGTACCTGATGATTATAGTTTTCCTGATAATATCAATCAATATAATATGTTAGCACAAATTTTTGGAACTTGATTTATGTTATTTGCTGTGTTCATGATTGGAATTATTTTAGTGCAAAAAATTATTGAATTATTTTTCTTGTTTGTTATTAGTCCAATTGTTATGGTAGTTATGGTAGTTGATGATGGCAAGGCCGCATTTACATGAAAAGATATGGTTGGAGCCAAGTTCTTAGCTTCAACAGGAACATTAATTGGTTACTATATTTTTATTTCTGTTACTCAAATTTTATTAAGTTCAGATTTAAATGGTTTAGCAGCTGGTAACTTTTCTAAGTCACTATTTATTATCTTATATTTATGTGGTGGTGGCTTAGCAACAATGGGATTTTCAGATATGATTGCTCATTTTGTTGGTGAATCAGCAGGAATTAGAGAGGGATTAAATTCTTTTCGCTCTACAGTAGCTGGTGGGATGATGGCTATGGGAGCAACTAAAATGGCTAGTAGAGCAATTGGTTTTGCTAAAAGTAAAAGAGCACAAAAGGACATTTATGGTAGTGCTTTAAATAGTAATTATGATGATGCTAGTGATATTGAATCAAAGCAAGGTTTAAATTTTGCTAGTTTTATTAATGCTAATAAAGGATTATCTTCAAGAGCAGGAATTATTGGTTTAGCGGGTTTAGCTTTAGGTGCAACAGCAATTGGATTTTCTAATTTTAAAGTAGGAAAAAAACTTGGTGGTGTTAGAATAGGGATGAAACATTTTGGTCGTAGTTTAGGCAAAGCAGTAGCTAGTCCAGTTAAAGTAGTTGGAGAAACGTTTAATCCTGGCTTGGTTAAATTCAGTAAAACAAAAATTACTCAAGATCATAGAAAATTTAAAGAATACATTAATACAGATACAAAAAATAGCAAAGAAGATAGTCAACTTATTCAAACTGCAAGTTCTCTTAAAAGAACAAAAAGAATTGAAAAAAATATTAGTAAATTAGATACTTCTGAAAAGAAGTTAAAAAACAATAAAAATAAAACAAAGAAAATTAATTAGTGCTAAAATTAAAAAATCTAAGTATTTAAGGGGGAGAAAATGGATGTTTTAAATTTTATAGGGTTTAGAACTAATTGAAAACGTGTTGAAAAAATGAATGAAAAGCAATATTTAATTTATGTTGGTCAATTAGTTGCTGAAATTACATATTTAAGAACGATTTATAATTATGATGTTAAGGCAATGATTAAAAGTAGTGCTGCTGATTTTAATATGCATGAAAGTTCTATGGCTGAAGACTTTTATAAAATTATTATGGGATTTGGAACAGAAATGCCTACAACAACTAAATATTCGCGTTTTTGGGAGTTAAGTATTGATGGTCTGCCTTCAGCTAGAAAAGTGAAAAAAGATGATACTTATCAAAAAGCTTGGGATGTTGCATGTAAGTGAGCCTATGAATATGAAAAAACTATGGCACAAAATATCATTACTGCCAAGAATAAGAGAATTCAGAAGTTAGAGTCTGAACTTAAAGTAATGGATGAAAGACTTAAACGCTTAGAATCTGAATTTGAAATGTATGAATTTGTAGAAGAATAGTTAAGTAAAGAAGTCTAGTTTAGAATTTATTATGATTGAATAATTTCCTTATTTTCCCATAAGAATATATTTAAAGTATAATTATAATTAAGAAAATTTAATTAAAATAAGAGAAGAACTGAGTTAACTCAGTTCTTTTTTTATAAATAAGCAAGAAAGGGGGGTGATGCTAATGGCAGATGAAAACGAAGAAAAATTCATTAGAACACATGTTGATGGGATTAATAAGTTTAATGATTTTTTTAATAAGAAAAAAAATGAGAAAAATAAAAAAGATAAGAAATAAAAATGAACTTAATTGGTAGTTTATTTTTTATATTTAAAGGAGAAAAGTATGTTAGTAGGTTTAAGTATCCTAGTTAGTGTTTCACTAACTGGGATTTTATTTTGTTTGTTGCAGTTACTTAAAATTAATAAGATTAAGAAAAATAATCTTGCTGAACCAATTAAGAATAAAAAATGGCGTAAAGGTTTAAATTATACTTTGATTATTTGTAGTATTTTTTTAATTCTAGCAGTTTCATTATTTTTTTCTTTATATCATTAAGATTAGTTATATTAAATCAATTCTAGCAATCAATTCTGATGAATTGATATAAAAAGGAGAACAATTATGATTAAAATATGAAACTTATTTCTAGCAAGTATTTTAGTTTTAAGTGCTATAGTTACTACAGAAAAAACTATTAATAGTATTATTACTAGTAGTTATTTTTTAACCAAAACAAAAGCTTTTTATCAAAATGTTGACCAACAATTTGTTGACACTAAAGCTGATGTTAAGCAAGTTTTAGTAGATTCTAATGATTGTCATGTAAGTGGCATAGGAACTATTTTTCATTGAAATCAATATGCTAATAGTTGAAAAGAATTTAAAGATAATTATAGTGATTTAGATTTAACAGTTAACCTTAATATTGTATTTAATTCATATGATTCATACAATTGACAAAAAACTAGTTTCCATATTCCTTTAAATAAAATTACTGTTAGTCAAACTAATTGAGTAACAATTGTTCAAGTTAATTATCCTACAAGTCAACTAGCAAGATGAGATCAAACTCATGCTAGACTTTCTTATAATTGTTGAGTTAATAGTAGTGATGTTTTAATTCGTTTTAAATTATATACTTGATCATCAAATAACTATGATAAGTATTATTATAGTGTTGATACTAGTAGTGTTAAAAGTAACACTACTTTTAATTATGATAGTATCAAATCAATTTTTAATGAGAAAGTAAATAATAAGTCTTTAGTTTTGGATTCTGATTATTCTACTAGTCTTCAAGATGAAAAAAATAAATCATCAGCAGAAACTGCTTTGAATAACTTAATTAAGGGTGCCTTAGGTGACTATTATGAAAGATGAAAGCCATATATTTTACCTTATACTTATAGTGATAAAACTAATCAAGCAACAATTGCTATTAAGTTTACTGATTTAAATCTTAAGAAAAATATTCTTTGAACTTTTAAAGTGCCAATAAAATTTAATTTAACACAAGATTTCTGAAAGAAGACCTTTGAAGAACGTCTAACAATAACTTCAGGAAAGGTTATTGATCCAAATAATCCTAATGGGGCTATGATAGTAGATAAGTCTTTAAAATGAAATGATAAGGATGTGTATGGTACAACTGCATTTGTTAGATTTGATGCTAATTCAGATGCTAATGAAACAATGAAGGTTAATGGTGTACCAATTCAAGTTCTTGACAATCAATTTACTTTTCAAATGACAGATAATCAAGAACATGAAACAAATGAGTATGATATTTTATTAGAAAAACATGATTTAAATGATTTTAATAAAATTCTTGGTAGCTATGAAGTTAAGTATTTAATTAAGCAAAATATTCCAAATTTAGATTTAATTTGATATGCTTGAAATCCAGAAAAGAATCCAGATCAAAAAAGATTAATTAAACCAACATTACCAAATGGTGAACATAATCCTAGTTATGATTCTGAAGTTAATACTAAAACAGGAACAAAGACACAAATTGCTTGAATAAAACATAAAGCAAAAAATTCTTTTCCTTTAGACCCATTAGATAAAAATGGTGATGTCATTAAAGATGACATTTATGATGAAGGTTTTTTAGCTGAGGGTTCAGTAAGTGGAATGGGAATTATACAAAAGTTTGATGATTCCTGAATCAAATCAGTTCAAAGAGTAAAAATAAATGATAAAACTTTACAACCAATTGGAGATTTAGAAACAATTAAATCTGATAAAGATGGTAGTTATTTTTCTTTGTCAGGAACATATCTTTATATCATAACTGATAAAAAAGGAATTACTGCTAACAAATTCATTATCATTGGTCAAAATTGACAAGATAAATATATTAAATTCTTAGATGTTTTAAATGAAAGTAGTACTGCAGTAGCATTTTGAAGCACTATACAAGGATTTCATTTAAAAAATTATTTAGTAAAATATAAATCATTAAATTCTAAAGACATTACACAACTATCATTTGAACAAGTATCTAGTTACTGAAAAGAATATGTTAGTGATGTTAAGTCTCAACACATAGAATCTGGAGTTGATTCAGGAAATCTGATTAACTTAAATACAATTAGTTTAGATGCCATTAAAATGAATGCTAAAGAAATTAGTATAATTAGAAGTAATATTATTAGTGGTGTTACTAATCAGTTAAATAAATATAATTTAGAGTATAATGTTGATTATCAAATTAAAGATTTAGCTGCTAAAATAAATCAACTTTTAGAATATGATAGTAGTGGTAATGCTATAGTTAATTTTACAATTACAGCTTTAGATATTTCTACTAAAGCAAGAAATAATGTCACTCTAATTGTTCGTAATAGTAAGAATTATACTTCTAGTAAGGTGACTGATTTATCAAAGATTAAATTTGATAGTTATTGATTTAATTTTAATCAATTTACTACTGAACAATTAAAAGAATGAGTTTTAAAAGCGATTGAAAATAAATTTAAAAATTTAAATTTGCAATTAGTTTATCAAACTGATTACAATGTTAGTTCTTTAGATGATAGTACTTTAAAATGTTTTAGTAGTGCTAAAGAAATTACAAAATTAGAAATTATTATCAAAGCTGAAGTTTTATCAGATTTAGTTGTTAATAGTACTAGTTTAACGCTAATAAATGATTTAAATAGTGGAATGGCTCCACCTAATCCACCTGATTCTAAACCAGATCCAATTCAATTACCACTTGATAAAAGTAATTGAATTGCTAAACAAAGAAATTTAATTATTATGTCAGTCATTATTGTTGTGGTAATTAGTAGTATATCATTAATTATTTTCTTTAAATATCGTTTTAGAAAAGGGATTGGAGTTAAAAAATAAAAAAACCTAAAAGCAGTAGCAGTATTAATTAGGTTAGCTGAGAATTATAGAAATTTATAAAAATAATAGTAATTATAGTACTATAACTATTTAGATATTATTTAGTATTAGAAAATATTGTTTTAAAAAGCTCATTTTGGGTTTTTTTCTTTTTGTATCAAATTAGGAGGTAGTTTATGAAAAATTTGATTCCAAAATCAATTAATAAAAGCAAACTAACAATTTGAAGAAATATTAGTTTAGTTGATATTTTAATTATTATTGCTTGGTTTTCTTTAAGTGGCATTTTTGTTTTTGGTTTGCCATTAACAAATTGACAGAAAATTTTAGCTAACTTTTTATTAGCTATTTTTGCTTTTCCTTTAGTTGTTTCTATTCAACCTGGAATTAAAGGATGAAATGCAATAATTTTATTATTTAGATACTGATCAATGCCAAAAAAATATCAAAAGAATAGTAGAAATGATACTAGTTTATTAGTACCTTATGATAAGGTTGTTGGTCAGTATTTTATTCAAACTAAAAAAATTAATGGTAGAAAAAACTTAGTAGGATGTTTGAGTGTTAGAGGATTTGATTTAACATTATTAAATCCTGAAGAACAAGACTTAAGATTAAGAGATTTTCAAGATGCTTTAAAATTTAGTAATTTTCCGGTTACTTTTTTAAAGTTAGAAAAACCATTAGAATTTAGTAAGACCATTAATTATTATCAAAAGCAATTAACTAAAATTACTAATGCTTACAATAATCAAGAGTTATCAAAAATTGCTTATTTAGCAAGAAAAGATCAAATTAAAGCAATGATTAGTACTTTAAAAAAGGATTTTATAGTTACTAGTGAAGGAATAAAAACTAAGAAATATTTTTATCTTTTTGTTTATGCTAAAGATGAAGCACAATTAGTAAATAACATTAATTTATTAGAAAGTAAATTAATTAGTAGTAATTTTATTTGTCAGTGACTAACTAATTATGAGATAGTTCAAAATTTACATTTAGTTTGAAATCCTTATGCTAGTCCAATAACTAAAGAACAATTTCAAAAAAATAAACAAAATCTTAGTAATTTATTAGCTTTTGA
>JBOFXA010000024.1:0-25012 GCA_051653845.1 Spiroplasma sp.
GTATTTTTCCAACTAAAAAATATGATGATGGATATTTAAAAACTCTTGAACACTTGCATATATGTGCTGGAGCATCAGATAGATTACGTTATGCAATACTAAATAAATTTGGTGGAGTTTACTTAGACACTGATTTAATAACAAAGTTTAGTTTAAAGGATATGGAAAATAATCAAATAATAAATAATCTAATTGATTCAGTAGAATGAGATGCTTATTATAATGCTAATTTAAAAAATCAAAAATTAGAATTAATAATAAATCAGATGATTACACTTGATTGTTTAAATCAATTAAATGAAGAAAAAATCAAAGATTTTGCTGAAAATTGAAAAAAGACTTTTGAAGGTAATGCTGAGAAAAATCAGCAAATTTTCCAAGAAATTGCTAAAGAACTTAAAACTATGAATTTAGATATGAAACCTGAAATGCAATTATCTGATTTTCCTATTAGCAATTTTTCTCAAACTTCATTTTTTATATATAAAGTAGATAACGAAGAAATGATAGCTAATGCTCTTATTTTTAGTAAAAAAAAATCTGAGTTTTTACAAGAAGTAATGAAAAAAATTGAAACAATAGATGAAAAATTAAAAAATATGGATACTTATACAAAACTAATTAATAAAAATGAAATGATAATGTATCATACTGGTCCTACTAATATTAATTATTCAATCGAAGAAATGGATGATGATTTTTATTTTTCATCTCGTAATCAACCCAAAATTGCTAATTTACATACTCTTAACAGTATTGCTAGTAGTTGATTTGGTAATAATTATCATCAAAATAGGATGAGAGATGAAATACAATTAAAATTTTATTTTTGATCTGATAAGAATGAAACAAAAAAATATTTCAAAAATTTCTATTTAAAACCAGAAGAAATTCAAAATTTAAGTATTGAAGAAAATTATGAAGAAGAAAGAGACTAGATAATGAAAGAAAAAAAATATAAAGGAAAAATATTATTTGGTTTACTTATCATCCCTATTATATTTATTTTATTAGTCACAATTATTGGTATGATTATTGCTTTCATTAAAGATGAAAAATTTATTTTCAATTTATTAAATTACTGAAAAAATGCTTTTAGTGATTTTTATTATTGATTCTTAGCACTTTTATTAAGTATTATTGGATATTTTTATTTTATTTATTATGTTTATTTTGCTGAAAAATTTGAAGCAAAATTAAAACCAACTAAACATAAAGATTATGGTAGTGCAAATTGATTACTTAAAAAAGAAATTAATAAATTGTATCCTTTGGTTTCAAATAATAGTATTCGTAATCAACATGGATTTGTTGTCAACAGTAAAAAAATAAAGAATACAATATCATATAATCTTAGAACTAATACTCATAGTTTAATAATTGGAGGAACAGGAAGTGGTAAGACTCAAGGGTTAGTGTTACCCACAATTAATATTAATGGAAGAAGTCAAACAAAATCTAGTATGATAGTTACTGATGTTAAAGGTGAATTATATCAACTTCAAGGAAAATTTTTGCAAGAACAAGGTTATGATGTTAAGGTACTTAATTTACGTAATATCAAAGGAAGTATTGCTTGAAATCCTTTGATAATGATATATGAACAATTTAAATTAATGTTATTAAATTCTAGTGAACAAGAAAAATTACATTTAAGAGTTCTGATTCAATCTGATATTCAAGATTTAACAAAAACATTATTTGTTAATAAAAATCAAATGGATCCATTTTGAAATGATAGTGGCGCTTTGATTACTGAAGCAATCATTTTAGGAATTTTAGAAAAAACTGAAATTTTAATTGCAAATGCTAGACTTAAAAGTAAGGAAAATATTGAAACATTATTAAAAAGATATTTGCCACCTACTAAATTTAATTTAGCTTCAGTGACTGTTATCGCATCTTTATCAAAAGATATGATTGAATGGTTTAATTCTTTACCAGAAACAAGTATTGCTAAATTAACAGCAACTCAAGTTTTGCAATCAGGGTCAAAAACATTAGCTAGTATTTTAATGACAATGTCAACAACACTAGCCATATTTAAAAATAACTTTATTCGTAATCTTACTTGTCAAAATGATTTAGATTTTAATGGTTTTGTTACTAAACCTACAGCTTTATTTGTTGTTATTCCTGATGAAAATCAAAATTATTATATTTTTGTTACTTTATTAATTTCACAACTTTACAAATTTTTAGTTATAGCAGCTAATAAAACTAGTGCTAGTAAATTACCTAGGCCAGTTTATTTTTTATGTGATGAATTTGGTAATTTACCAGTAATTCCTAATATTGAAACTATGATAACTATTTCTCGTAGTAGAAATATCTTTTTTCAATTAATTTTACAAGATTTACAGCAATTAAAAGAAAAATATGGTAATGAAAAAGCTAATATTATTTATACTAACTGTAGTTTACATATCTTTTTACAAACAATGGATTTAGAAACAGCTGAAAGATATAGTAAAATGATTGGTGAAAAAACAGTAGTAGATGTATCAACTAGTGGTAAGGCTATTAATAAAATTAACGGTAAAATCATTAATATTAATACAATAAGTGATAAAGATGAATCAAGAAGTCAATCACAAACTTTAAGATCTCATACTTTAATTTTAGCTAGTGATTTAATGAAGTTACCAACTGGTCAAGCAGTCATTTTTTATACAAAAGAAAATCCTTTTAAAGCTAGTTTGATACCTTGACATAAAATAAGTACTAAAGGACCAGAATTAATTTTAAGTGATAATGAATTAAAATTAATTAATTTTGAAAAAGATTTTTTCTATGATGTTAAAAAATATTCATAAAATTCTGTTTTATTATTTCCAGTATTAGATTATAATATTTATAATATAAGGGAAAAATATTTTATTTTAAGGAAAATGTTAAGGCTAATTTACGTCGATATGAGTAGAAATGCAAAATAACCAATTTAATAGTCAAAATTCATTTTTTGATGAATATCAAAAAAATAGTTTAATTAGAATTAGAAATGATTTGAAAAATTATTTTGAAAATGTTGATAAAGAAATTTTTTTATCATCATGAAGAAAAACTAAAGGATATATTCCTGATGGTTTTAAATCTAGAACACTAATAACAATATTTGGGCGAATAACTTATAAAAGAAGAGTTTACAAATATTGAAACAAAGCAAGATATAATTATGTCTTTCTAGCTGATAAAAAACTACAAATAGAAAAGTATAGTCGAGTTACTAGTCACTTAAAGTTTAAAATTTTAAATCAAATAGCTACAGGTAAAAGACAAAGAGATATTTGTGATATGTTTCCTTTTTCTAATATTTCAAGAGTAACTATTAGTAATATTATTAAATTATTTAAGCCTGAAAAGTTATCAAAATACGTTTTTGAAAATATTAATAAAATTAAAATTCCTAAATATCTTTATATTAATATGGATGAAACATTTATTAATCTTAGAAAAAATAAAAAACTTAATAAATATCGGATTCGTTTAGTTACTTTTCATACTGGTCATAATGAATATTATTCAACAAAGAAAAGAAAAGTTCTTGCCAATAAACGTGTTTATTGACAGTTAGTACCAGTTACAAAAAAAATTAATACACACGAATTTATGTTTGCATTAAAAAGAATTGCAAGAAATTTTTATTCCAACATTGATGATAGTATAATCATTATTTGTGGAGATGGAGCTCGATGAATTAGAGAAATGAATAAATATTGACCAGAATCAAAATATATTTTAGATAAATTCCATGCAATTCGTTATTTAAAGCAAATTTTTTCTAATAAAAAATTAGATTTAAGAGATTATCACAATAGTAAAAATTTATTTGAACTAGGTGCATATAATGATTTAATTTATCAATTAAAACAAATTAAAGTGAAACCAGGAAAAGAAGAAAAATTAACTAAAGTAATAAATTATTTTACTAATAATGCTTATGGTATTATTAATCAAAAATTAGAATACAATATAGGTGTTAGCATTGAAAGTGACGTTTCTCATATTGTTAAATGGTTGTTAGGGTATGGATCAAAAACTTTTAATTATCAAACTTTTAAAAATATGCTACTTTTAAGAGCAGCTGGAATTAATAACTTAGATATTATTTCTTATTTAAAAGAACAATATCAGTTAGAAAAAGAAGAAATTAAAAATTTTTACTGAAAAGGTTATTGATTAACTAGAAAAAAACTTATATCTTAAATCTAAATTAAAAGAAAAATAAATTTTACTTAAGAATACTCAAATTTTTATAGTTTATTTTTTTGTTGTTATGATATAATTTAAAAGACTTAAAAAGATAATTTAGTAGCCAAAATTTTGGCTACTAAAAAACTTAATCCGTAAAAAATTTTATTCAAACAGTATATAAAACTTAAAAAAAATTCAGGTAATGATTTGATTTTGTTGACCTTGTCAATTAAATCTGTCAGAAAAAATGTACAAATTATAAATAATTATTTAAATGGCATTTTATGGTACTCATACTGCTTATTTTTTTAATTAATCTGATAAAATTATAAAACTCAATATAATTGTCAACAATATTTTTATATCACTAGGTTTTAATTTTGACCTAGGTTCACAGGGTGCATTATCAATTGAATTACTTCTTCTAGACATTGGTGGTACTGTATACTGAAAACCTCAATCTGAATGTAAAAAAATATGATAATATAGATTATTCTTTAGTAGTTACACAATTTTTTATCAATGAAAAAATGAATCTACTAAAGAATTATTATCAATACTAGATGAAAAAATCAATTCGCAATCTTATAAACCAACCAAAACAACTAACTTTTAGCAAAGAGCACAAAAAGCGAATTATACAATTCGCTTTAAGAATATAAATTAAAAAATATTTATTTTTTTCTTCACGAGACATAGTTTCATATTTATTATTTTCAAGATTTATTCTGCAATGCCTTTTTTGTTCTTTTGTTAGTCTTGTTGTATTTTGATCTCATTTTAAAGAAGTAATTCCACTTTTTTTAAGTCTGTTTTTCATTTATAAATAACAAATCTACTAACATTGAATTTTTGTGCTGGTTTAACTATTGAATGTTCATCACAATAATTTAGGATTTTTAATTTTTCTTCAACTGTTCATTGTTTTCAAGTACCTTTATCCACATTTATTTAACCTTAATCTTGATTATAAAACTGTCTACTTAAAGTGACAATATCAAAAAGTATCAGTTTAGACATAAAAAATGAGTAAAGTCTCAAAAAATATTGCATGATAAAAAATTATAAAATTATTTGCTAATGTTATCTTTTATTATTTTTTTAATTTCATTTACTGCATGTTCAAGAATATCATTAATAACAACATAGTCATATTGAGTTTGCAACTTAAATTCTTCTTTAGCTTTTTTTAATCTTTTTTCAATTATTTCTTTAGATTCACTTGCTCTTAAACGAATTCTTTGTTCTAAAATTTCAATTGAAGGAGGCATAATAAAAATACTAAAAATATGTTTTCTATCTGAATAATTTTTAATTATCTGAGTTGCACCATCAGCTTCAATTTCTAAAATAACATTAAAACCTTCTAATTGCAATTGTTCAACATAACTCTTACTAGTACCATAGTAATTATCAATAAAATTAGTATATTCTAAAAAATCATTATTCTTAATTTTTTGTAGAAATTCTTCTTTAGTAACAAAGAAATAATTAATACCAGACATTTCATAATTTCTAGATTGTCTTGTAGTATAAGAAACTGAATAAGCTAAATTCAAATTTTTATCTTTGAAAAGTTCATTAATAATAGCTCCTTTGCCAACACCACTAGGACCTGAAATAATAATTAATTTTCCTTTGTTACCCGTCATTTTTTCCTCTTTCTTAGTTAATTTAGATAAAAAAATATTATCTTTTATTATTTTCGATATTGAATAACTGTGATATATATTTTACCGTATTTTTTTTTTGATAAAATCCTAAATTCTGATTTTAATAATAAATTTTCTAAACAAACATTAGTTTCTAATACTATTAAAGCATTTAAATTTAATAAATCATGTTTATAACAGTAATCAATAATTCATTGTTGACATGTAATATTAACAAAAGGAGGATCAATAAACAATAAATCTAATTTCTTATTAAATGTTCTAAAAAAAATTTTATAGTCAAGATTACTGACTAATGTTAAATTTTCATAACCACAATTGACAATATTTTTTTTAATAATTTTACATGCTTCAAAATTATTATCATTAATATAAGCAAATTTAGCATTTCGTGATAACCCTTCCAATGCTAAACTAGCACTCCCTCCAAATATATCACCAATAATTAAATTATCAAATTGACAATAATTTTGCAAAATATTAAAAATATTTTCTTTAATTCTTGTTAATGTCGGGCGAGTATCTTTTCCTTTTAAAGTAATTAATTTTTTTCCTTTTAATTTACCACTAATAATATTCATTATTTTCTTCTTTCATATACAAATAACAGTATTTAAGTAAAATTATAAATCATAAAAAACAATTAATAACTTTTTTGTTAAAAAAATTAGTAAATTCATTTTTTTAACAAAAAACATATAACAATAATAATTTAAAAAAATATAAACATAATTAGTAAAATTAAAAAAATTTTAGTATTATAATTAATAAGTTAAGAAACAACAAGTCATAATTTCAATTTTTTTATTTAATAAAACAGATTTTAAAATGAATGATTAAAAATTTACTTATCAAATAAAATTTATTAAACATTAACAAAGAAGGTTTATTTTATGTTAAAATTATTACAAAAAGAAATACCTAATCCAACATGAATTGTTAAAGATAATAAAAAGGCATTACTTTCTGATTGCAAATCAGTTTTTTTACCTTTAAGCAAAAAAGATGAATTAATAATGAAAAAAATGATTGACTGAGTCCGTGTATCACAACAAGATAAAGCACTAAATAATAGTCAAAAAATGACTGAAGCAATTGGTATTGCTGCACCACAAATTGGTGCTAATATCAAAATGTATTATATTTTATTACCGCTTTTTGATGAAAAAATTAATAAAATAACTTATATTGAACATGCTTTAATTAATCCAAAAATTAGTGGCAAATCAAAACAAATTGGTGCTTTAAAACACGGTGAGGGATGTTTAAGTGTTGATTATAAACATGAAGGTCTAGTTCCACGAAGTTATAAAATTCATGTTAGTGGATATGATTTTTTAAAAAAGAAACATGTAAATTTAGTTGTTAGAAATTATGAAGCAATTGTTTTTCAACATGAACAAGACCATTTAGAAAAAAAATTATATTATCATCATATAAATAAAAAAGATCCATGATTTAAAAATGATGATTGAATCATAATTTAAATTAATTAAATATAATAAATTAAATTTTAAAAAAGGAGAAACATTAATGTTAGAAGAAAAAAAACTAAACAAGAAAAAAATAAGTCCTAATATAACTAATAAATCTGAAGTTAGCAAAATTTATGCTCTTGGAGGTTTAGAAGAAATAGGTAAAAACACTTATGTTATTGAACAAGGCAGAGAAATTATCTTAATTGATGCTGGAGTTAAATTTCCTGATGCAACAATGCCTGGAATTGAAGCTGTAATTCCTGATTATAGTTACTTAAAAGAAAATAAAGAAAAAATTAAAGGAATTTTTATTACTCACGGTCATGAAGATCATATTGGAGGTATTCCTTACTTATTAAAAGAAATTGATACAATTCCTAAAATTTATGCTCCTAGATTAGCAGCAGCATTAATTCGTCATAAATTAAAAGATAAAGGTGTTAAAACTAAAACTAAAATTGAAGTAGTTGATGATAATTCTATTATCAAAACTAAAAATTTTATCGTTAATTTCTTTGCTGTAAACCATTCAATTCCAGATGCATTTGGTGTTTGTGTAAAAACAATTAATGGAACTATTGTATCAACTGGTGATTATAAATTTGATTGAACACCTTTAGGTCATCATTCAGATTTAGAAAAAATGACTCAAATGGGTAAAGATGGAGTAACTCTATTTCTAGCTGATTCAACTAATGCAGAAGTTCCAGGATATACAATGACAGAAATGATTGTTGTTAAAAGAATTAGTGAATTATTTGCTAAAGCTAAAGGTAGAATTTTAATTTCTACTTTTGCATCTAATGTTCATAGAATTCAACAAATTGTTGAAGTTGCTAGCAAGTATAAAAGAAAAGTAATTGTTATTGGTCGAAGTTTAGAAAGAATTATTAATGTTATTCGTCAAATGGGTCATCTTAAAGTAAAAGATGATTGTTTTATTAAAGCTGATGAAGCAAAAAAATTTCATAATAATCAAATTGTAATTTTATGTACTGGGTCACAAGGAGAACCTTTAGCTGCTCTTTCACGAATTGCTAATCGTGAACATCGTCAAATTAAAATTGTTCCAGGTGATACAGTAATTTTCTCTTCTTCAGCTATTCCTGGAAATAAACTTGATGTTGAAAGAGTAGTAAACAAATTAACAAGATTAAATGCTATTGTAGAAGAAAATTCTCCTTTGAATTGACTGCATACATCAGGTCATGCCTCTCAAGAAGAACAAAAATTAATGATTAATTTAATCAAACCAAAATACTTTATGCCTATGCATGGAGATTATCGCATGCTAAAAACTCATAAAGAAACTGCAATAGCAGTAGGAATTAAAGAAGAAAATGCTTTTATTTGTGCTAATGGTGATCAAATTATTATGGATAAAGGAAAATGCTATTTAAGTAATCAACGTATCAATGCTGATCCTATTTATGTTGATGGTGGTAAAGATATGTCAGAAATCACAACAACAGCAATTATTAGAGATCGTCAAATTCTTTCTAAAGAAGGATTAATTGCTATTGTTGTTTCTATTGATTCACAAAACAATAAACTATTATCTCCTCCAACTTTTATTTCTCGTGGTTCTTTTTATGTTCGTGATTCTGCTCCTTTAGTTGCTGAAGCAATTGCTATTGTTACTAAAGCAATTAATGATGCTTTAAAAAATGAAAAAGTTACATTTGCAATTTTAAAAAATACTATTAAATCAAATTTAGCCCCTTTTATTTTCAAGAAAAAACGTCGTAATCCATTAATCATTCCAGTAATTTTAAACAAAAAATAAAAAACTTGTGATTTCCATCAACTAAAATTATAATTATAAGAGCAACGATATATGAGAAAATTCATATATCGTTGTTGTTTTATTTAACCATCCAAAAGATTTTTTAAATATTTATTTTTTTCATCATTCTGTAATTAAAATTTTTTTATTTAAAAAAATATTATATCCAATTGAAAAAATCATGCCCATTAAAGCAATAAAGAAAATACTAATTAGCCCAATAATAATTAGTTTTCCTTGAATTTCTATTGCTTGTCAATTAACAGAAATTTGAATTAATTTTTGAATTTGTTGAGAATTCATATTCTTTAAATCTGTTTTTAGATGTCTTCTTGCAAGAGCTTTATTCATTAAGTTTTTACCAAAACTAGTATCTCAAAAATTAAGCATTGGTTGAACTCCATTTTTATTAAATCCTAAATAAATTCAACTAACTTGATTTAATAAATTAACTATTTTTAAACCAAAGAAAAAGATTTCATGACTATCATTTATTTTAATTTCATTATTTTCTGATAAATTAAAAACATTTTTAACAACCATATTTTTAGTATCATCATAAACAAATAATTGGACATACTGCAAATAATTATAGTTATATTTATTAATTCTAAAAGTATTTGATTGATTAATACTCTTTATATCATATAATTTATTTTCTAAAGTAATTTTAGCATAGCCAACATAAGAAGTAATATTTGGACCTGAAATATTGATTAAAGATTTATTTGAAAAATCTTTAATTTTAACATAATAATCCAAACTAAAAGATAAATCATTATTAACAAATTTAATTATGATATGATAGTCATCAAAATTTAAAAAAGTATAAGTAACATTATTCCTTTTTGGTTTTAAAATATTTTTTTCAGACTTACTCAAAATAACAACTTCAACTAATTTATTATCATTAATACTAAAATTAACTGATTCATCACTAAAATAAGTATTTTGATACTCAATATCTGCTTCTTTAGTTCTAATAACAGTATTTAATAAATTTCCATTTCCATTTGAAATAAATTGAATATTTTTTTTAGCACTTCAAACTTGATTAGATTCATGTGACATTAATAAATTCTGATTTTGAAATGTTCCAAAAAATAGATTGTTATTAACAAACTGAAAACTATTTAAAGTTCCAAAATTACTAAGAATAAAACTATCATTATTATTTTGATAAGTAAACATATTAGCTGTTAAATTTTTATCTATAAAAATTCCATTATTATTGCTAATAATCATAAAATTCTTAATACTTTTAATATTAGGAATTCTAATTAAATTGTTTCAATTATTAACTTTAATTAAATATGGTATGCCATTCTCAGAGCCAGAATTTTTTTCTGAAACATTTAAAATAAAAGTATCTTCATTTAATACAAAAGCAATATTTTTAGCAATACTAAGTTTTTTTCAAGCATTAACAATTACATTTTGATTAAGTTCAACAAAATACAAAGCATTTTCTTTATCACGAATAACTATTTTTCTATCATTAATTACAACAACATTGTTAGGATTATTTTTAGTTGATGCTCTAAGATTTATTTTAACCTGTGTTAACGTTCCAGTAATATCTTTCAATAAATAAAAATATTGATCACTACCAATAAAAATACCACTATTATTATCAATAGAATAAAAAGAATTTATACATCTACTGTTATCAGCAGGACGAATTAGAGTTTTTACATTTTGTGTCTTAATTTCAATTAAATCTAAACCAATACCATAAGCAACAATATATTTCACATCATTTTCTTTTAAAACAGCAAAATAAGGATTTTCTGAACGAATAGCTGAACCAATAATTATCATTTTATTATTTTCTAGTTGAACAAAAAAATTCTTATTAAAATATTCTTCTTTATTTTCATCCTGAAAATATGCAATTTGAACAATAGCATTTTTATTATCAATACGATAAAAATTAATAATTTGATAATCTAAAGTTCAAAAAATACCAACATTATCAAGTAAATAACTTTGTTCATTTTCAGTGAAAATACCAATAATATGTTGATCAACATTATCTATTTGATTTCAAGAATAAAAATTACCTTTTTGATAAGATAAATTTAAGTATTTTGATGAATCAATATTAATTTCTTCACTTTGGTAATTTTGGTAATTGTTTTCATTATTAGTGCTACTAATAGTGCTAAAAAAGTTTGGCAATAAAAATGCTATTAAAATAGTAATTAAAAAATATTTTTTTTTCATCAATATATACCTATTTTCAAATTCAAAAATTATAAATATATTTTATAATAAAATTATAATAATTTTACTTAGAAAATATCTTAGAAAAAATGAATCTTAAACATTCTAATTTTGTTATAATTTTATATATTTATTAAAAATATAATACACTGAAAAAAAAGAGGACAAGATGAAAAAACTATTAAAATTATTATTTGTTTTAACTGGAACTATAACATTACCTTTAAGTGTTATTGCTTGTAAACAAGAAACTCTAGATAATACTTTAAATATAATTTATAAAGGTGATACTAAATATGATATTAAGAATCTATTCCCTAATAAAGATACTAGTAAATTAGTAAAAAAATATACTTTATCAATCAATGAATCTGAAGAAATGGCAAAAAAAATCGCTGAGATAATTTTAAAAAAAGACAAAAATCAAAAAGAAATTACTTGATATGAAAAAAACCTTAACACTAATCAAAAATGCTATAATTTTAGTATTGATAATGGTGAAAAAGATGATGATAAAAACGATTTAACTTGAATTGTTAATCAAATTAATGAAATGTTCACAATTGAAATTAGTTATCAAGTAGGCATAATTAATTCAGAACAAAAATTTGTTGCTAATCAAAAAATCAATATGAAATTTGATATTAAATGTGGAATAAGTGAAAGTGATAAAATTGTTGATGAATGAATAAAACAGTTTAATAAACAAAATTGAAATATTAATAATCCAATTAATATTGATTTAACAAATCAAAAAATTGATTTACCAGAGTCAGGTAAAAATTGATCAGATTTAGATAAAAAAGTTATTGAAGCAACTTATAACGCAATTAAAAGTCAAATAACATGACCTAAAGAAGTTTCTTTTATAATTAATAACATAGACAAAATAATTACTAAAGATTTAAAATTAAACTTAACACTTGCTGTTAATTTAAATGATGCAAGAAAAAATACTGATAATTTTTATATTTTATTTAACTAAAAAATTCTTAAATATTGAGGGCTGACAATGGAAGAAAGTAAAGAAAAAAAACAAATATTTAAAATAAAAAAGAAAAAACAGACACCTTTAATTGTGGATGCTTTTAATTTTAAAGACATAAAAATCAAAGAAGAATGAAATTCATCAAAACAAAATTTTAAAATAAAAGAAATGCTAAAAAATCTATTTTTGATTTTAATTGGTGCCTTTTTAACAGCAACAGCATTTTATTATTTTGTTATTCCAGCTGATTTATATACTAATGGACTTTCTGCTTTTGCTCAATTAATAACTAAAGCAATTTTCTTACCTTTTGAAAAAACAGATCCTGATTATTTTAATCAAATGCGTGCTTTATATTATTATCCAATTTTCTTTGCTATGAATATTCCAATAATTATTTGAGGGACATTAAAGATTGGAATTCGTTTTTCAGTTTATACAACAATATATATGGTACTAAATATTGGATTATTAACACTACTTTCTTTAGCGCCTTATTTAAAAGACTTCCAAGTCTTTCGTAATGTTCCTAGTAATGAAAATAAACTTGCAAAAGTATTTATTTTTGCTGCTTTAGGTGGACTAATTTATGGAGCAGGATTAGGTTTACTATTTAAAGTTGGTGGTTCTAGTGGAGGTATGGATTTTCTTAGCACTTATATTTCAATAAAAAGAAAATATTCAATTGCTAATATCATTAAAAATACTAATATCATTATTGTTATTATTGTAATTTTTATTGATGGTTTTCTAATGCATAAAAAAAATATTGCTGATACTTATTTTGGTGATTCTTATTTCTTTGCTACTATTTTTTACATTTATATATCATCATTTATTATGAATCGTGTTTATCCAAAATATATGATGTTGACTGTTATTATTATTTCTACTGAAATTGAGAAAATTCGAGAACATATTTATGCTAATAATTACTTACGTGGTGGTAATATTTGAGATGTTAAGGGTCTTTATTCTGGTAAACAATATAATATGATGATGACAACAATGTCACTATTAGAATATAACTTTTTTAAACAAAAAATAACTAATGTAGACCCAAAACTGTTCATGATTACTATACCAACTCGCAACATGCATGGTGGTAATGCTGGTAATTATCCAAAAAAAAATCCAATTGATGTTGAAAAATTGCAAAAGAAAAAATAAAAAGGAAAATTTATGAGTCAAATAAATATTAATAAATCTTTAAAAAATAACTTAAAAATGATATCAAATAAATATTTACTAAAAACAATTTCATGACTAACACTAACAAGTGCTCTGATTATTTTTACTGTTATAATTAAAACTTATCCTGATTGATTTAAATTTTTACTAAAATGAGATTTCTTTAATAATGGTCTTAATTTTGTTAATCCAAAAATTAGTCAAGAAACCTTATTACTATTTGAAACTTATTTATATATGGCAATTTTAAGTAGTATTATAGGTAGTATAGCTCTAATTTTAATTGAAATTAAAATCATTAAAAAGAAATACATTGAATTTAAATATCAAATTATTTCTGATGCAGAGAACAATTATTTCATTTTCAAAAATTTATTATTTGTTACTATTAGTCAAAATATTACTTTCATTTTTTGTTTTACTAATGCTATTACTTTTATTTTTGTTTTGATTTACTTTTTTATTTTTTTCATTATTGACAATCTCTTAGACAAGGGCTTTAAATTTACTAAAGATCAAGTAAAAACTAAGTGATGAGATACTAATGACAGAAAATCAACATTTTTAATTCTTAAAATTGAAGTAACTTATTTTTTAGTGAAAAACATTTTAAAAAGTAATGCTATTAATATTGATTTTGATCAAATACTAAAATATTTTATTCCTGCTTCAAGTTTAGTATTAATTATTGCTGTTTTTATTAAAAGTTTAATAAAAAACAATGTTAAGAAAATCTTAACTAATATTAATAGTGCTCCTACTAAAGCTAACGATTTTAAAATCTTTTATAAATTAGAAGGTGATAATGTTTTAAAAAATTATGACTTTGTTAAAAGTATGCCCCTTATAATTAAAAACAAAGCTAATGAAAAAGATGGAACAAAAGAAAATGTTCTTTCATTAATCAATCATATTTCACAAATGATTGAAATTTTAGAGAATAAGAAAAAAATAAAAAGTTCTAAAGAAAATGAAATTAATTACTTAATTTATCATATTTTCTATGAAATAAAAAATGAAGAAGAATTAAAACAAATTAGCAAAAAAATCATGCTAAAAGAAAAGGAAGGATAAATATTATTAATAAACAAGAAAAAGAATAACAAAATTTCATAGGTATTTAGTTCTTTTCAAACATAGTTATTGATTTACGTTTCAATTCAATGAACTAGTAACAGAATGGGCATAAGTCAGTGACTTTTACTACCAGCTTAAGTCATTTGCGCAGTGTTAATCAGTTTAGTTTTGAACTGGTCGGGTGATTTTTTAGTGCGTTCTTTTTAAGAACATCATTAATATTTGTTTCTTTTTCTTTTAATAATTTTACTTAGTTTTTTATTTTTGTAATATTAAAATATTAGTGAATTTAAAATCTGTTCGTTAGTTACTTTCCAAAAATAATTTCTTACTCCCCATAAAAAACAACTATTGCTGAATTTACTAATATATGCCATAATATTATAGTTCAACTAATTAAATGACTAATATAATATATCATTTAATTCTTTATTAATAAGGAGGAAATATTAATGCGTGATGGTGTTACTTTACGTTGTGAAAAATGTAAAGAAGAAAATTATATTGCTGATAGAAATAAGAAAAAACAAGTAGAAAAATTAATGATTAATAAATATTGTTCTAGATGTAATTCTCATACTCTACATAAAGAAAAAAAATAAGGTTAGCTTATTTTTTTTCTTTAATGGATAACATTATTTGGTCCTAAAATTAATTAAAAGGAGTAACTCATATGAATAAAAAAACAATTATTGAAGATATAATTAAACAACAAAATTTAGATGGCATCTTACTTTATAGTTCTGAAAATCGCTTCTGATATAGTAATTTTATCTCAAGTTTGGGATATTTATTAATTACTAAAAAAACAGCAAAATTACTTGTTGATGGCAGATACATTATTGAAGCAAAAGCTAAAGCTAAAAACGTTACTGTTGAAAATTTTACTAATATTTTTCAATCATTAAAAAATATCTGTCAAACTCAACAAATTAAAAATATTGGATTTGAAGCTGACTATGTTACTTATGGTCAATTACAAGATTGAAAAAAAATGTTACCAAACATTAATTTTGTTCCCTTAAATGTTAGAGAACTAAGAATGATAAAAGATGAATCAGAAATTAATTATATTAAAAAAGCATGTGAAATTGGTGATTTAGCTTTTCAAGAAATTTTAAAAAATGTTAAACCAAAAATGAAAGAAAAAGAACTTGAAACAATTATTTTAAACTCTTTTAACAAGAATGGTGCTACAAAAGCATCTTTTGAAACAATTATTGCATCAGGAATAAGAAGTTCTATGCCTCATGGTAAAGCAAGTGACAAAATAATTATTGATAACGAAATTATCACTTGTGATTTTGGTTGTGTCTATCAAGGATTTTGTTCAGATATGACAAGAACCTTTGCTTTAGGTACTATTGACCCTAAATTAATTGAAATTCATAATATTGTTAGAGAAGCACAAATGAAAGGTATTAAAGCAATAAAGCCTGGAATAAAAATTGGTGAAATTGATAAAATTTGCCGTGATTATATTACTGAAAAAGGTTATGGACAATATTTTAATCATGGAACAGGTCATGGCTTAGGAATTGAAATCCATGAAGCCCCTTGAGTAATTAGACATGAAGAAACAATTTTACAACCAGGAATGGTTATCACAGTAGAACCAGGAATTTATATTCCTGAAATTGGAGGAGTTAGAATTGAAGATGATATTTTAGTAACAAAAAATGGTTATGAAATTCTAACAAAATCACCAAGAGAAATTGATGTTTTAAAGAGATAAAAAATGATTAACGTAAATGATTTTAAACCAGGGGTAACATTTTTATATGAAAATGAAATTTATTTAGTTCTTGAATCAAACCATTCCAAAACTGGCCGCAGTCAAGCTCATGTTAAAACTAAAGTAAGAAACTTAAGAACTAGAACAATTAAAAACATTACTTTCACAGGTGGAGATACTGTTAAATCTGCATCAATTGAAATTAAAAAAGCTCAGTATCTTTATCGTGATAATCAAGATTATATTTTTATGGATGAAGAAAGTTTTAATCAAGTAATCATTCCTGAATCTCAATTAGAATGAGAAAAAAATTTTCTTGTTGAAGGTCACGCAGTTAAATTAAAAATTTATCAAGAGACTGTTATTGGTGTTGAATTACGTTCAACTGTAATTTTAACAGTAGCCTATACAGAACCAGGAATTAAAGGAAACACTGCTACATCTGCAACAAAACCAGCCATTTTAGAAACGGGTTATAAAGTTCAAGTTCCCCTATTTATTAATAATAATGATAAAATTATTATTAACACACTTGATGGAACATATAAATCTCGAGCATAAAGGTGAATTACTATGGAAGATACAACTAAAATTAATGAAACAATTGAAATTGATAGAACTAATAATGGTAAGTTATCAGTTTCTATAAACGTTATTAAAAAATTAATTCATCACTTATTAACTTCAGAAAATTATCAAGTTGATTTTAATAACATTAAAATTACTAGCAAAGCCAATGATGATTTAGAAACACAAATTCAAGTAATGGTTAATGAAAAAAGTAATTTAATCAAATTAAAAAATCAAATTATTAATTTAATTCTAAAAAGGATAAGTGCAGTATTAAATGTTAATATCGTCAATATTAATTTAATATTTGCAACTAATTAAATTTTCATGACAAAAAGAAAACCTACCATTACACAACATCAAAAGCGAATTAAAATCATTGAAATTTTCTATCAATATTTTTTACAAAAAAAATCAGAACAAGAATTTGAACAATATCTTACAGAAATATCTGATTTAGAAAATGAAAAAATTATTAAAATCATTCAAGAAATTCTTTGATATCAAAATATCTTGATTAAAGAAATTGAAAAACATTTAAAATCTGGCTGAACTTTTAAAAATCTAAAGCCAACTGAAAAAGCAATTCTACTTTTAGCAACTTATGAAATTCTTTATACTAGTACTGAAAAATCTATAATTATTAATGAAGCAATAATTCTTGCAAAACAATATTGTGATAATAATACTTATAAATATATTAATGGCGTTTTAGATAAAGTTAATAAATTTTAATTTCAATTATAATTATATTTAAATATTGATATTTTTATCTTAGGAGAAAAAAATGATTCCTGAATATCGCCTAATTAATTCTTTAGTAAATTTGCCAATTAACAAAATTACTAAAAAACAAATTAAAAATAAAGTTAAAACATTTAATTATCAAAGACAAATAAAACTTTTTAACTTTATTTTTAGTGTTAATAATAATTGTATGTTTAATCATGTCTTTAGTTTAGATTCTGAATTAAATCAATTCAGTTTAGACGCTTATTTTGACAATATTATAGACTTTAATTTTTTTGTTGCCGGATTAATGCCAATCTTTGAATTTCAAAAATTGTACTACAAAGATTATAAAAAAATTCAAGAATTATTATTTAATCAAGCATTATTAAATTCAAAAATTAAAAAATGATATCAAGAAAGTCTTAATTTAAACCAAAATAATACAAATTTAGATTTAGATTTTATTCTCAATAATCACCGCATTCCGACAGAAATAAAAATAAAAATTATCAATTTAACTCATATTAGTGGTCAATTATTTGAAACTTTAAATACTAATAGTTATCAATTAGGATATTTTTTAATGTTATTTTACTTATTAAATTTAGAAACTAAAAAAACACTACAATTAAAAAGTAACACAAACTGAAACTTAAAATCTTATTATCAATATGAAGATATCTTTTCTTATAAATTATTGATTATGCAAAAATTTAACAAAAAATTAATGGAATTAAAAGGAAAAAATTTTAATTTATATTGAAGAGTAGTCAATTACCTTATTACTAGTCACTATGAGTAGGCAGAAAATGAAATATAACCTAGAAACTATTGAACTTCAAAATCAAATAATTAATTTAGCATTGCCTAAAAATTTTAGTAGTACTCAAGAGTATAATCTTTATTTAGTCTTTGATGGTAATTCAATGTTAACTAATTCTAATCTTAACATTTTAAATAAAAATACAAGTAATATAATATTTGTTGGTCTTAACAATCCTAATGATGCAATTAGATTTGATAATTTAGCAACTTTTTGCAATACACATGTTAAGAATGCAATGGAAAAATATTTTCCAGAATTAAAAAATACAAAAAGGAATTATTTAGGAGGTAAAGGCCAAGAATATCTTAACTTTATTAAAAATAAATTGTTACCTTGAATCATCAATGACAAAAAAATAAAAATTGCTAATCTAAATTTACTAGGTTGTTCTATGGGAGCATACTTTAGTTTACAATTATTATATTTAAGTAACTTAACTTTCAAAAAAGTTTATCTTTTTTCTCCAAGTATTTGATTCAATGAAAAAATTCTTAATGACTTACAAACAAAAAAACTTAATAATGAAAAAGCATTAACTGTAAACCTATGAGTTGGTTTAAAAGAACCAAAATTATTTGAAAAAACAATAGCAACTAATTACTATCAAGAAGCACTAGGAATAAAAGCAATCTTAAAAAATCATCAACAAATTAAAGTTAATTTCTTTGTTGACAAAACAGGCAGTCATGGGTTTAAATGATGAATTAATTTTATCAACAATCATCAAGATTTATGATAAAATTAAATTTTTTCATTTTTTTTAAAAATATTATAAATTTTAAAATATGTAATAAAAATTGCTGAAACTAACACTAAACTATTAACAACAATAATAGGTATTTGTTTAGTTAAAATCGCAAAAATAATTCATACTATACTTGATATAACAAAAAGTATCAACATATATAATGAAATTGATTCAGTATCTTTTGTCCTTAAAACTTTATAACTTTGGGGAATTAAAGTAATTCCTGTTAGACAAACTCCTATTCAAGAAAACACAATAGCTATTGTATCCATAATTAACCTACCTTTATTTATTGCTTTATTTTCTTATTATTTTACTATTAATAATAGTAAAATTAAAATTAAGTATAATAAAATACATAATATATATGCAAAATATGCAAAGTATTTAATAAAAAGAAAAAAGAGGGAAAACTATGGAACAATATTTAGAGTTATGTCATTATGTTTTAGAAAATGGTCAAAAAAAATCTGATCGTACAAATACTGGAACAATTTCAATCTTCGGTTATCAAATGCAATTTGATTTAAATCAAGGATTTCCTTTATTAACAACAAAAAAAATTCATTTTCCAGCAATTATTCATGAATTATTATGATTTATCTCTGGAAATACCAATATTGAATATCTAGTTAAAAACAAAGTTTACATTTGAAGTGCTTGACCTTATCAAAAATATATTCAAAGTAAAGAATATCTTGGAGAAACTTTAAAAGAATTTAATGAAAAAATTAAGTCAAGTCATCAATTTGCTTTAAAATATGGTAATTTAGGTCCTGTTTATGGTAAGCAATGAAGAGATTTTAATGGTGTTGATCAATTAAAAAAACTACTTACTAATTTAAAAGAAAATCCTTTTTCAAGAAGGCATATCCTATCAGCTTGAAATCCTTCAGAAATTGATAATATGGCCTTACCACCTTGCCATACTTTAATTCAATTTTATGTTAGTGAAGACAAGCGTTTATCTTGTCAACTTTATCAAAGAAGTGGCGATATTTTCTTAGGTGTTCCATTTAATATTGCTTCATACTCATTACTAACAATGATGCTAGCTCAAATATTAGGATACAAACTAGGAAAATTTATTCATACTTTAGGAGATGCCCATATTTATAGTAATCACCTTGAACAAATTAATATTCAATTAAAAAGAAAACCAAAAGTACTACCCAAAATTACTATTAATCGCGATGTTAGAGACCTATTTGCCTTTAAACTTGAAGATTTTATTATTGAAGGATATAATCCTGAAGAAACAATTAAAGCTCCTGTAGCTGTGTAAATATAATGATTTGTTTAATTTGGGCTATGACTAAAACAAGGATTATTGCAAATAATCAAGTTTTACCATGAAAAATTAAAGAAGAAATGAAATATTTTCAAAGTTTAACTCAAGAAAAAACAATTTTAATGGGTTCAAAAACATTTTTAAGCATTGGTTATCCTTTAAAAAATCGTAAAAATATTATAATTACTTCAAATCCTAAAAAATATCAAAAATTTGCCAATGAATACTGTATAATTAGTAGTGATTTAACAAAATTTATTAAAACATATGCTAAAAATCCTAACAATCAATTATGAGTAATTGGTGGAGCAAATATTTATCAGCAAACATTCCCATACGCAGATTACTTATATATTTCAATTATCAAAAGAAATTATCCTGGAAATTTAAAATTTCCAATTACTGATTTTTCAAGTTTCAAAGAAATTAAAAAAACTAAATATCAAGAATTTATGGCTTATGTTTATCAAAGAAAGGAATAAATATGAATTGATGAAAAGCTTTGATTACTTCACCCTATTTACTACATATTTATCTTAAATTAGGTTCAATGACAAGAAAAGTATTAAAAGATCCAACATTAGTTTCTGAAGGAAAAAGATATATTTGACTAAAAAAGAAAACAAAATATATCAAATGACTTTATGATGTTAAAATTGTTAGCCATAACATTAAAAATTGGCCAAAGCACAAAGGTTGTGTTTTAGTTGCTAACCATCAATCTAACTTTGATTTTATCATTTTATTATCACTAAATGATTATAGTTTATATGCTCCTTTAGGGTTTATTGCCAAAGAAGAACTAAAGCAAAATAAACTAGCAAGAAGATTTATCTTTTTAATTGATGTTCTTTTTATTAATCGTAAAGATCCAAGATCAGCAATAGAAACATTTAAAGAAGCAAAAGATCTAATTAGAAATCCTGGTAGAACAATGGTTATTTTCCCTGAAGGAACAAGAAGCCACAAACAAGAAATGCAAGAATTCAAACCAGGAGCTTTAAAATTAGCCTATCAAGCATATGTACCAATTCTACCCGTTTCAATTATTAATTCTTATCAAATTTTTAATAAAAAATTTAGACATAAAAAAGTAATTCATGTAATTTTTCATAAAGCTTTAAATCCACAACAATTTATCCATATTCCTTCTGCAACTTTAGCCAATCAAATTGAAACAACAATTAAAAATGGGATTAACAAATGAAATCAAGATAATAAAAAATAATATAACATTTAGATCAAATGTATCTTAGTAGATACATAAAATAAAAAGTTATGCAAAATCTACTTATTAAAGAATATAATCATCAAGCTAATTTTTTGTTTCATTGTTGAAGCATTTAAAAAAAACTTATTTTTAAAGCCGATTTAAGAGCAGAAGCTTTAGCAAAAGTATTGTGATGATGGTTAATGGTTTGAATAATATTAATATATTTATTAACCAATTCTTCATTAAGAAACTCTTTTATTTTTTTCCTTCAAACTTTACTATATGCTGCAAAGTTAAGTGAGTTATCTTTTCAATCTAAATTGCAGGATTAAAAAAACAAGAAATAATTAATCAAAGTAATACTTATGTTACTTTAAATTTTCTTTTAAAAAAATTGGTATATATTTTTGATAAAATTTTTTGTTTTAAATTCCAAACTCAACTTATTATTTTCAACTATCTAATCAATTTTTTAATTGTCTATTTTCATGTTTAGCTAATTCTACTCGTGGGCCATATTTATTAAAAATTTTTGTGACTTTGCTATCAAAATCAAATACCCATTTTAAAAGATAAGCAACTTCAGTTTTATATTTATAATTATAATTAACTAAACCAGTAAAAGAACTGTAACCAATACTATCAGGCTCTAAATTTAACATGGCACTGCTAAAATCAAGAGTATTAGCTTTATAATAGGGTTGTTCCATCAAAAATTTTATTATCAAAATATCTTGTGTACCAGAACCATTAGGTCTAGTAAAAAGTTTTGCTGGTGTATAACTTGTAATTTGTTTAGGAAAAACTTCATCTCAACGTTTATTATCTAAATATAATTGTTTAATTGTGGTTTCATTAAAATCTAATGGTTCATCAGGGTTTGTAATATTTGGCAAATTATAAATAATCACCAATCCATCACGCATTAATTGAAAAGTAAAGAATTGGGAAATTTATATTCTTTTGAAAATCATCCAATACCAAATAAGCCATTTTCAACTCTAACGCTCCTGCTGAAGCAGAACTAACATAACTAAAATCACCTTTTTTGGCACTATTAGGATAATTATGAAGCAATTCTTCCATTACTGGAGCAACAGAACTTGAACCACCTAACAAAAAATAAGGACTATGATTTACTAAAGTAACAACAAAAATAGCTAATAAAGTTAAAATTCATAAAGATATCCATATACGTTTTCACTTCATTATTTATATTCACCTAATATTGAATTATTTTTTTCATTACTTTATATTTAGATAATAATTATAACAATATATTAAAAAAATAATTAAAACAATCTTAAAAATAAACTTTTTTAAAAATTAAAAAAAAGTATAAAATGATAATAGTAGTTTTATTTTAAAAGAGGGGGTTTTTCTTATGAAAAATATATTAAAACTATTGTCATTATTAGCAATTTCTATAACAACACCAACAGCAACAGCAATTTCACCTTTATTAACAATAACAAATCAAAATAAAAACTTTTTTAATACAACAACAAAATTTATAAAATTAAGTGATGAAGAATTTAGCTTGATTCGTTTGTCAAATACAACAGCAATTTTATTAGATCGAAGTGAAAGTAATGCTTATTTATTTAATAGTACAAAGATAAATGAGCCTTCAAAGGGCATTACTAACTTAAATAAAAAAGGATTTTTTATTCGTTTGTCAGATACCACTGGTTTATTTACTGAATATGGTCATAAATCACAAGCATGCTATTTATTTGATATTACAAAGATAAATGAGCCTTCAAAAGGATTTATTAATTTAAATATTAGTGATGTTTCTATTTATCGTTTGTCAGATACAATGGTAATTCTTAAAGATTATGGTATTAATTCTAATACTTATTTATTTGATATTACAAAGATAAATGAGCCTTCAAAGGGCATTACTAACTTAAATAAAAAAATATTTAAGTTTTACCGTTTATCTGATACAACAGGAATTTTCATAGATCTTACTGAAGAACCTTATTTCTTTGATATTACAAAAATAAATGAGCCTTCAAAAGGATTTATTAAAATTGAAAAAAAAATTGCTCAATTTCTTCGATTGTCAGATACCACCGGAGTTTTTAGGAAGTTAGATAGTATTGAATCTTATTTCTTTGATATTACAAAAATAAATGAGCCTTCAAAGGGCATTACTAACTTAAATAAAAATTTACACAGTTTTTATCGTTTATCTGACACAACAGGAATTTTTGCAGCAAATTATTATAATATTAATAATAACTATTTCTTTGATAGTAAAAAAATAAATGAGCCTTCAAAAGGTCTAACTGCATTAAATAAAAAATTAATCAGTTTTTATCGTTTATCTGACACAACAGGAATATTGAGAGAATTTGATTCCTTTAATGACTATTTTGTTGATAGTACAAATTTAAGTGAATTTATTTGTTTAAACAAAAATTTAATTTTTGTTTATCGATTGAGTGACACTATAGCAATTACTAGAGAAAATGCCTATGATGGTGACAATGCTTATTTGTTTAATAGTACAAAGATAAATGAGCCTTCAAGAGGACTTACGGATTTAAATAAAAAAGTTGTTGATGTTGAAGCTTTATCTGATACAACAGGAATATTTAAAGATGAAAAACATGCAATTTATTATTTTGAATATAGTTAAAAATTTAAATTGAGGGTAATAAATCAAATATTCTGTTCCATTGTTGAAGCATTTAAAAAAACTTATTTTTAAAGCCGATTTAATAGCAGAAGCTTTAGCAAAAGTATTGTGATGATGGTTAATGGTTTGAATAATATTAATATATTTATTAACCAATTCTTCATTAAGAAACTCTTTTAATTTTTTCCTTCAAACTTTACTATATGCTACATAATTAAGTGACTTATCTTTTCAAGTTTCAAAGAAATTAAAAAAACTAAATATCAAGAATTTATGGCTTATGTTTATCAAAGAAAGGAATAAATATGAATTGATGAAAAGCTTTGCTTACATCACCCTATTTACTACATATTTATCTTAAATTAGGTTTAATGACAAGAAAAGCATTAAAAGATCCAACATTAGTTTCTGAAGGAAAAAGATATATTTGACTAAAAAAGAAAACAAAATATATCAAATGACTTTATGATATTAAAATTGTTAACCATAACATTAAAAATTGGCCAAAGCACAAAAGTTGTGTTTTAGTTGCTAACCATCAATCTAACTTTGATTTTATCATTTTATTATCACTAAATGATTATAGTTTATATGCTCCTTTAGGGTTTATTGCCAAAGAAGAACTAAAGCAAAA
>JBOFXA010000025.1:0-7094 GCA_051653845.1 Spiroplasma sp.
TTGTTGTTTCTGGTTATGAGCGTCATTGTATTAATATTGAAGCTAGTAAAAAAGAGCAAGAAGGTTTTTAGTTTAAACAACATTAGTATTATAATTTAACTAATTAAAGAGGGAGGAATAATTTTTGAATGAAAAAAAATAAGAAAAATTTTAATTGTAACAAAAAGAAAATAAAACAAAAACAACCTGAAATTGAAGCTAAACTTCGAGAAATACGTAAATATCAGTTGGAAGAAATTAAATTTGCCATAGAAAAATATAATAATATAGCAGTTACAGGTACTTTTGGTTCAGGTAAAACTTTTTTAAAAAAATCATGAATAAAAAATAAAAAAGAAACTGAAGATTATTTAGAAATAAATGCATATCTTTTTAAAGATGAAAATATATTAGTAACTAATTTAATTGAGGATTTAATTATTAACAAGAAAATGAAATATAAAAAAACAAGAAAACTTTATTTTTTTAAGTGACCTAATATTAATTCGGGATTTGGAAAATTTCTTGATTCTTTTAAACTCTTTTGATCAATTTCTTTATCTATTTTGATTCCTTCATTTTTTTCAATATTTTTTACTTTTTATGAATTGAAAAAAGCATGTATATTTTTATACTTATTATTATTTCCAGGATTATTATCAATTCTTTCTTTAATTTTGATTATTCTTTATCTTAATATCAGATTTAATAAATTAAAAAATTATGAAAAGCTGTACCCTTGCAAGGATATTAATTATTTAATAATAATAGTTGAAGATTTAAATAGATTGCCTGAAGTTGAACAAAAAAAGTTTATGCAAGTTTTATCAATATGTATTGAAAAATTAAATAAAAATAATTTAAATTCGCAATTTAAAGTAAAAACTTTAATATTAAATGATTTTCAAAATAAAAAAGAAAATTTAAATATAGAATTTGAATGAAACAAGTATATAGATTATGATGTTGTCATAAATAATGATCAAAAAAATATGCGCGATATTTTTTATGAAATATTATCTTTTGAAAATTTAGATTTATGAAATATTATTCCAAACAAATATAAATCTGATATTGAAAAAATTCTTGAATTAATTTTTCAACAAGAAGATGTAAGATTAGTAATATTATTTATTGAAAAACTTAAATATTATTTAAGTAATTATAATAATTTAGTTGTTATTAAAATAAATTATGTGGATTTGATTTCTTATCTTTACTTATCTGTCTTTCATGAAGAAATTTTTAAATATATTAATCGTAAACCTAATGTAATAGCTTATAATTCAGTATTAGATAATTCAGTGAATTTTTATTATGATGAACATTGAACAAAATTGATAACTAAAGAATTAAAGTCAGATAAATCATGAAACTATGAAATTATTAAAGATAAATTTTCCCCTTTAACTAATGGAATTTTAAGAAAGCAGAAGAGTAATTTAAATATAGATAATCCAAATAAAGATGCTTTAAGTTTTATCAATGATGATTATGGCTCTCCTAATAAAAATATTATTAATATAACAGAATTAAACTTTTTCTATTTCTTTAAATTTCCAACTAATTTAAAGAAATTTGTTGACGAAAGTGCTAAGGCTGCTAAAGAAATAGAAGGAAAATTTTCAGAAACTAATTTTTCTATAATTGAAACTTTATCAAATTATTTTGAGAAACATATTAAAGAAATTTATTATTATGGTAATAAAACAATAGAATTATTTTTAAGTTTAACTTTTAAATTAATTAATCTTGATAAAGAACAATTATATTTAAAATTAAAAACAAATGTAATTGATATTTATAATTCTTTTTCAAAAATTAATGATATTAAAATTGATAATTTTATTAGTCTTTTTAAAAATGAATTTAAAGAAAACGTTTTCGCGGATATTTGAAATATTTTAGAAAAAAATGAATTTTACAAATTTAATTCAAAAAATCATAGTTTCAACATTAAATTTGAAAGTGAACCAGAAAAAGAAGATGTAAAGTGATTATTAATTATTGGTAAATTATTAAAGCATGAATTTTTTCTAATCTCATATTTTTTAAAGAATTCTGATCAATCAACTAGAGAAAATATTATGAAAAAATTGCCTGATAATCAACAAAGAAAAGTTGAAGTATCTGATATTATGGCACTTTTTACTGTTCAACATCTTTTATATAAACAACTTAACGCTCAAGATTTAATTATAAAAATAATTAATTATGAAAGTGAGAAAAATTTACCACATAGTGAATTAATAATAGAACTTATTCTTTGAGATTATGATTATCCAATACGTTTATTAAATCATTTTACTAACAGTATAGATTGAACAAGTCAAAATAATTGAAATTCTGAGAAATTAAACTGTTTAAGAAAAATATTTAATTCAAATACTGAAATAAATAAAAGTATCAGAAACTGTATTTTTAAATGTGTTTCAAAGACATATAAATGATTTTTTAAAGATGATGCTCCTGAATGACCTGATAATGTTAACGATAATTTGATTTTAAAAGACCATGGATCATTTACACTTTGAATAATTAAAAATTTTGAAAATGAATTAAAAGAATTTATTAGTTAGTAATTAATAGTGAATTTTAAATAAAAAAATATTTGAATTTAGTAGTATACAAAAGTAAATCATTATTGGTAAAAAGATAAAGATTTGCTTTTTTTATGTTTTAAAATAATGAAATATATTTGTCTTTTTCTGTGTTAGCGGGAAAAACATAATAAAGTACTTTCTAACAGCAATTTATTGCTTTAGAAAGTTGTAATGAAAGGAGATAACAAATGGAATTTAGAGAAGGTGCTGGCCTTTTAACTTTTAGAGATAAAACTACTAAAACAACTTTAACATCAGCAATTAATACATCAATTTATCATAATTTTAGACAATCAATTCCTGAGAATGTCGTTTCAGAATTAACGCCACTTAATTTTTATTTTGTTAATGGACAAAAAAGCAATTAGAAAAAAATATTGGCTATCAAGAAGCAAAAAAATATCGTCAAACTTTAATGGATTTAGCTCGTAAAAGTTGAGATGACCAACAAGCAGTTTATAGTCCAAGTAAAAGAACTAATTTTGATAGTTTTTGTCAAAAGCATGTTATTTATATTGAAGGAGTTTTGCCTAACACAAGACAAGAATGGTTTGAAGCAATGGGAGTGTGTAGTTTCACTGATGAATTTGTTGATGATGCAAAAACAGGTACAAGAAAAATGGGAAAATTAATTCTTGAAAGTGTTAATTGAGAAAAATTAGAAGCATGAGCTAAAGCAGAAATTAATTTTATGAAACAATGAATGAAAACTAACTTAGGTGAGGATAAAGGTTTTGTATATGGTGCTGTTCATCTTGATGAAACAACGCCACATGTTCATGTTGGATTAGTACCAATCACTAAATCATTTTCAAAAACTTTAAATCAACAACGCTATATTTTAAGCAATAATCGTAATTTTGGTGGTCCATTAGAAATGCATAAATTTCATCGTTATCATGCTAATTACCTAACAAAATCTGGATTTGAAATATTACCAGGTGAAAAAGGTGGTAAAGGATCATACAATGCTGCTAGCTTTCGTGAAGTAAAAGAAATTGAAAGAAGAAAAATTGAACAAGAACTAAATGATTTAATTTTTCAATTGAGTTTAGAAAGTGAAAATTATCAAAATTATAAAAATGCCAAACATTATCAAAGTTACTATGAACAAAGAATTCAAGAAATAAGAAATTATTTAACTTTAGCAGAGTTTAATGATTTTGAAAAAAATCAATTAAATCAATATTTACTATTATTAGAAAAAGTAAAGTATTACAAAATTATTAATAGTGGTTTTCAATCAACAAAACAAAATGTTGAATTATTAGATCATTATCAAAATTTGTTAGACGCGATGATGATTAAAATTGAAACAATACTTAGTAAAGGTTACAGTTTAACGATTTAAAACCGGATATTTAGTCCTTATTTAATAGACTTTTTGTCCCTATAACAAAATAGAAAGGAAAAGAAAAATGATTAAAATTAAAGAACAAAGAAGAAAATTGCTAATAGGGTTATTAATTATTCCTATTATGTTTATTTTATTAATAACATTAATTGGATTAATTATTACTGTCTTAAAAGATAGTAATTTTACTTTTAATTTATTAAAGTATTGAAAGAATGCTTTTAATGTTTTTTATTATTGAGTAGTAGCACTTTTATTAAGTATGATTATGTACTTCTATTATGCTTATAAAATTTGCTTTAATAAAAAGAAAGAAGCTACATTAAAAGCAACGCAACAAAATGATTTTGGTAGCGCTAATTGATTATCTGAAAAGGAATTAAATGTTAATTACCCTTTAGTTAGTTCTAATAGCATTGATAATCAACATGGGTTTGTTGTTAATAGCAAAATGAAAAAACAAGAATTAATATACAATATTCGTACTGATACTCATAGTTTAGTTCTTGGAGGAACAGGAAGTGGTAAGACTCAAGGAATAGTTTTGCCAACAATTGCTATTAATGCTAACAGCAAAATTAAACCTAGTATGATAATAACTGATCCAAAAGGTGAGTTACATCAATACCAAAAAGATATTCTAATAAGCGCTGGTTATAATGTACAAATTATTAATTTAAGAACAGTAACAGAAAGTATTGCTTGAAATCCATTACAAGCAATTTATGATCAATTTAAAGCCATGCTATTAAGCACCAACCCGCAAGAAAAATTAGCAATAAGAGTTGCTATTCAATCTGATATTCAAGATTTAAGCAAAACATTATTTGCTAATAATAATCAAGTAGAACCATTTTGAAATGATAGTGGTGCCTTGCTTACTGAAGCAATTATTTTGGCAATGTTAGAAGACGTAGAAATAATTATTACTAAAGAAAATACTTCTGATCAAGAAGAAATTAAAGCTTTATTACAAACTCATTTACCAGTAACTAAATTTAATTTAGCTTCTGTTACTGTTATTGCCACAATGTCGACTAATTTATCAATCTTTAAAAATGAATTCATTCGTAATCTAACTTGTAATAATGATTTAAATTTAAATGATTTTATTACTAAACCAACAGCATTATTTATTGTTGTTCCTGATGAAAATCACAATTTTTATGTTTTTATTTCTTTACTAATTTCACAAATCTATAAATTTTTAACACAAGAAGCAAGCAAAACTTATCCTGGAAAGTTAACTCGACCAGTTTACTTTTTATGTGATGAATTTGGTAATATCCCCCCAATTCCTAATATTGAAAGTATGATCACTATTGCTCGTAGTCGCAATATCTTTTTTCAATTAATTATCCAGGAACTAAAGCAGTTAGAAAATAAATATAACAAAGCAATTGCTGATATTATATTTGCTAATTGTTCTTTGCATATTTTCTTACAAACAATGAATTTAGAGACAGCTCGATATTACTCTGAAATTATTGGTGATACGACAGTATTACAAATTTCAACTAGTGGTAAAGGTAAATCAAAATCAGAATCAGAAACTTTAAAAGGGCATCCTTTAATCTTAGCTAGTGATGCCATGAAATTATCAAAGAATCATGCCATTGTATTTTATGCTAAAGAAAACCCAGCCAAAACAAGTTTTATTCCTTGATATCAAAATCATTCGTTATCAGAATTGAAAACAGATTCTAAACCGTTAAATTTAATTAATTTCTCTGAAGAATATTATTATGATATTAAAAAGAAAGTTACTAAAAAACATTCGATTATCAAATCAGCAGAAATTAAAGAAAAAAGTAAATCAAAAGAACAAATTATTAAAGAAATTCAAGAATTAAAAAACAAGTTAAAAAGAATTGAAAATGAAACATCAATTCATTATCAAGAATTAAAGCTAGCAATTCAAAGACAAATAAAATATTTAGAAAAATTATTATCAGATTAAGAAATTTAAAGAGATATGATAATATAATTAAAAATAAGGGGATATTAATAAAAATGCCAAATATAGATATTGAAATGATTTGAAAAGAAATTGATCAACTAATTAATAAAGCTGAAGTTAGTTTATTTGAAACACTTGATATTTTTGATAATATAGAAAAATTATCAAAAGATTCTTTTAGAAACCAAATTAATAAAACAATTGGATCATTATATATTTATGTGATTGAAATATTAAAAAATATTAATTTTATTGTTAAGAATAAACTTAATGATGAGTTTTTTCTTAAAGAATGATGTACTGAGCCGGTTGCTATTTTAAATTATTCATATGAATGATTGCAAAAACATTTTATTCAGGATCAAACTTGATGATTTAGTAATATATATGACTATAATTACTGAGAAATTATTAGTTTTTTTAAACTAATTACTTCTTGTATTGATAAAACAGCTTTTTCAATATATTGTGCAGAAAATAAAGAAATATGAAATAAAAAAAATACAATTAAATCGGAATCAGAAAGAATTAAACAAGTTGAAGATATTGAAAGAAAAATCAATTTTGATAGTTTCGCTGATAAACTTAAAAACGAAAAAGAATCAATTACATTTTTTGATAACTTGGAAATATTTCATGAAAAAGTAAAAAAATCAATCTTTTGAGGGATGTCAAAAACTCTTAGAAATAGTTTAGAACATAGAGTTCCTTTTTTAGGTAATACACTTTACAATGTTGTTGATTTTACGATAGTAAATATATTTATAAATTTAAAATTATTATGATTTATAAATATTAAGAGTAATAAAACATATTTAACACATTTTAAAAGAATGTTAGATTCTAAGCAGTATGAAGCAATGGAACCAATACTAGTATGTATGATTAATTTTCTTGAAAAGAAAACAATACCTGATAATATCCCTAATGGAATGCAATTGATTGCTATTGATTGACTAAAAGCTTTATCAGGTGAAAAAATTGATTGAAATAAATACACTTTTATTGATAAAACAATTATAAATTTTATAATCAAAAATATTGCTATTTCTAAGCAAATAAATAAATAATAATTTCATTATTAAATTAAATTCCCTATGGTGGACTTTAAAAGTTCATCATAGGGAATTTTTTATGTTTTATTATAATTTATGTTTAATTTAAATTCATTTTAACTTTTCTTCAATTTCTTTATATG
>JBOFXA010000026.1:0-27216 GCA_051653845.1 Spiroplasma sp.
TATTAGACCCTAAACCTTCTACTTGTTTTAATAATTTAAGTTTTTCTTCTTTTGTATATCATCCAGACATAAAATGAACACCTCTATAAAGTTTTATCACAAAGTTATTTTTTTGTGTCTACTTTATTTTAGGTGTTCATAGTTAGATACTTTTTTCTTCTTTAATTTTTTGAACTTTTATTTCTGTTTTTTTTATATAGGTTTTTAATTCTGTCACGTTTTTGTTTCTTAGCAAAATTGAATTTTGAAACTTTAATATTTTGCTTAAAAATTCTTTGATAGGTTTTTTCATAACTTAACCCTTCTAATCATTTAAATAAAAATACTAAAATTGATAATCCAAATGAAATAAAAATAATACTAATTGTTTTAATTCAAGAAATTTCTGTTGGTAATGGAACGTTAAAGAAAAAATTTAAACCAGGAACAAATAATGTAATGATATTTAAGATAAAGGAAATTATTATTGCTCCTAATAATCATTCATTAATTTTAATTTTTTCTCGTTTTTCTTTTGGAACAAATACTGTATAGTTTCTAGTTTGAGTAATTGAAGCATAAAAGATTGGTGCAAAAATAATAACCACATAAGCAGCTAATGAAGATAATTTAATTCTTTCATTAATCTCAACTCCATCAATATTTACAATTGATAAATCATTTCCAATTAGATAATATCCAATAAGAAATGCAATGATTGCAAATAGAGTGTTAAAAAAAGTAATTGAAACTATTTCATTTAAAATCCATCTAAAGATTGATTCGTTTTTATTTCTTGGAGAATAACTCATTACTTGTTCTCTTGAATGTCCTAATGCAATTGGTAAAGCAAGTAATGTTTCAACAAGAATGATATGTCATAAAACATTAATATTTCCTAAAGCAATAATTTTACCATCTTGATTAGTAATTGCTGAAAAAAGTAAGATAAATAAAATAGTAAATATTTGAGCAAAATTAGCTCCAAGTAAAAATGCGATAGAACGTTTGATTTTCTCATAAATATTACGACCTTCACGAACTCCAGAAATAATTGTTGCAAAGTTATCATCAGTTAATATTGCATTTGCTGATTCTTTTGCTACATCAGTTCCAGTGATTCCCATTGCAATTCCAACATCAGCTTTGGTTAAACTTGGTGCATCGTTAACTCCATCACCAGTCATAGCAACAATTAATTTATCTGATTGTAAAATTTCAACAATTCTAGTTTTATGTTCAGGATTAACTCGAGCAAAAACACTTACTTTTGTTAATCTTTCTTTTAATTCTTGGTCATTTAATTTATCAATTTCACTACCAGTTAAAGCTTCATTATATTTATGATTAACAATTCCAATTCTTTTACCAATTGCTAAAGCAGTTATTTTATGGTCTCCAGTAATCATAATAACTCTAATTCCTGAATCAAGAGCTCGTACTACTGCTAATTTAGCTTCTTTTCTTGGAGGATCCATCATAGCAACTGAACCTATAAAAATTAAATCATTTTCATAAGTTTCTTCATTATTTTTATCATTAGGTTTTAATTCTTTAGTTGCTAAACCTAAAACACGGAGTGCTTTTTCTAATAATGGAATAGTATTTTGAAAGATTTCTTCTTTCATTTCTTTTGTTAATGGAATAATTTTATCATTAAGATAAATTTTTGAGCATAGGTTTAATAATTTATCTAAAGCTCCTTTAACATAAACAATTTTTTTGTCTTTGATTTGATTAACTGTTGTCATTAATTTACGTTCAGAATTAAAAGGAATTTCATCAATTCGTTTGAATTGATTTCTAATTTTTATTTCACTTATTTTATAATTGTGAGCTCAATTAGTTAAAGCAATTTCAGTTGGGTCACCAATTTTATTATTAGCTTCGCTAATAGCATCGCTACATAAAACAAAACCGTTAACAAAATGTCAACTTTGTTTACTTTTATTAAAATATTTAAATTCTTCTCACTCAAGAATTTTCCCGTTTAAAAATAACTTTTCAATTGTCATTTTATTTTGTGTTAAAGTTCCTGTTTTATCAGAACAAATAATGTCAATTGCTCCAAGAGTTTCAATTGCATTAAATGTTTTAACTACAACATTTCTTGAGACCATTTTTTTAGCAGAAAGTGATAAAGAAATAGTAACAATAATCATGATTGACTCAGGAATTAAAGCAATTCCTGCAGATAATGAAAAGAGTAATGATGAATTTAATTTATCTGTTTTAGAAATAGAATGAGAAGAAGCAAAATATTGCAAGAAAAATATTCCTGTTGCCATAATAAAAGCAATCATTGAAATTCAAAATGTTAATTGAATTAATTTATTTTGCAAAGGAGTTTTTTTATTTTTTAATGTTGTAATAGAAGAAGCTATTTGTCCAACAACTGAATCTTTTCCAGTTGCAACAACAATTCCAATTGCTTTTCCATTAGTAACAAAAGTTGACATAAAACCAATATTAATTTGTTCTCCTAACATTGGTTCTTCTATATCTAAGATATCTGATATTTTTTCAACTGGTATAGACTCTCCAGTTAAGGTTGATTCATCTACTTTTAATTTTGGTGCTTCGATAATTCGAATATCAGCGGGAATAAATTTTCCACTTTCTAAATAAACAATATCACCATGAACTAGTTTTTCAACATTAATTTCTTGTTGTTTTCCTTCTCGTAGAACAACAACTTTTTGTTCTGTCATTGATTTTAAAGCATTTAAAGAATTTCTGGCTCTTAATTCTTGACAAGTTGCTATTATTGAATTAGTAAAAACAACTGAAAAAATAACAACAATTCCAGGAATTTCAGTTTTTTCAATGTTTTGGCCTACTGCTAGTGGTAATATTATAGCTAAAAATCCAGCAAGCAACATAATAATAGCTAATGGATCAACAAAAGTCTTTAAAAAAACAATAAAAGGATTTGTTTCTTTTGCTTCATCTAATTTATTAGGTCCATTTGTTTCTAGTATTATTTTTGCTTTTTCATTAGTTAATCCAACTTTTGGATTGACCTTTAATGTTTTACAAATTTCTTCATTTGACATTGCATATCAACGCTTGAAATTTGCTTGAGAATTTTTTCTCATGCTATCCTCCTTTTGAAGGTATAAGGAATATTATACTATATTGAATGTTATAAACAAGAGGCTAAATTAATGATAATTGTAGTAAAATTTATTTAAAAAAATATTTCCAAAATTTTTTTTAAATATATAAATAAACCTTTATTTTATAGCATTTATTAATTATTATTTATATTAGTAGTTAAGAAAAGAAAAAGGAAGGAAAAAAATGACAGTTAATAATTTAAATCAATATATTGATCAGACTTTGCTAAAAGCTGATGCTTCTCTACTTGCAATTAAACAAATAATTGAAGAAGCAAAAACTTATCAATTTAAGGCAATTTGCATTAATCCATGTCATGTGAAGTTTTGTGTTACAGAATTAAAAAATACTGATATTAAAGTTTGTACAGTAATTGGTTTTCCATTAGGTGCAAACTCAACAAGTACTAAAGTTTTTGAAACTCAAAAGGCAATTGCAGATGGTGCAAAAGAAATTGATGTTGTAATTAATGTTGGAGCACTAAAGGATAATAATCAACATTTAATATTAGAAGAACTTAAAAAAATTCGTCAAGAATGTCCTAATGTAATTTTAAAAGTAATTATTGAAACTGCTTTACTAACTAAAGCAGAAAAAATTACTGCTTGTAAACTAGTAAGTAAAGCTAATGCTGATTTTATTAAAACTTCAACTGGTTTTGCTAGTAAAGGAGCTACTGTTGAAGATGTTAGATTATTAAAAAAATATATTTCTAAAAATGTTGCTATTAAAGTTTCAGGGGGAATTAAAACGCAAGAACAAGCATTAGCATTTATTGAAGCAGGAGCTTTGAGAATTGGAACTTCTAATGGTGTTAGTATTGTAAGCAATGTTGAAGGTAAAAATGAATATTAATTAAAATTATAAAAAAAATCTAAGTATAGTTATCTTAGATTTTTTTATTCATATCATTTAAAAAATTTTCATGATAAGTAATAAAGTAAAACACTAATTAAATTAATAAAACTAAAAGTGCTGATAAAGATAGCAATAATTCCACCAACACCAATGTTGGCTATTAATTGATTACTACTATTAGATAAAAAGTTTAAAAGAAAGATTAGAACAAATAAAGGAATAATAATTAAAAAGTTAACAATTAATGAAGAGATTGTTTGGCCAGTACGTGTTTTGATTAAAACTGACATTAATAAGGTAACACTTGTTAATAATATTAAACATGCAATGGTAAATAATATTATTAAAAGCATTTGTCAGTGGAAGATGCCTTTAAGTAAAGTATTTTCTTTAAAAGCAATTGCTAAAATTAAAATAATTAAAAGAGAAAAAAAATTAGAAATAAACATTAAAATTAAATTGAAAATAGAAGACATAATTAAAAAATTAATTTTTTTAATTCGTGTTAAACCAATACGACGATAAATAATAGATTGTTTGAAATCTAGTAAAATTGTTAAAAAAGTTTGAATGGCAAAAGATGCTGATTGTATTATTCATAATAGCATAATAATTAGACCAGGATTGGCATCCATAACTGCTTTATAATTAATGCCAATGGTAATAATGAAGATTAAAGGTAATATAAACATTGAAATAATAATGGCACGGTTATGCTTTAAATAACTAGTAAAAAGATTTAGAATTCCTCAATTATTAATTTTAGTAGTTTTATTTTTCATGATTTTGCTCATTTTTCTTGTCTTTATTTAAATGTTTTTTTCATGATTTTGCTCATTTTTCGTTACTTGTTTCTTGTAGTTTTTTTTCTACTGCTGCTTTATCATAAATGCCAATTTTATAATCTTTAAATTTTTCTTTGACAAAATTTTCAACACTATCATATTCTTTAACTATATTGTTAACGTTGTGAATACTAATAACTTCACCATTTAACATAAAAATTAATTCTTTACAGAATCTTTCAATTTCATTCATATTATGAGAAACAATTAAGAGTGATAATTCTTTATTAGTAAAAATTTCTTTTTCTAATAATTCATAAATTCTTTCTCTTACGTCTAAATCTAGACCAATAGTTAATTCATCTAGAATTAATAAATCAGGATCAACAATTAAAGCAAGTAAAATATTAATTTTTTGTTGTTGACCCCCAGATAGATTACTAATTGGTTTATTTATGATACTTTCAGCATCAAGAAAATATAAGAATTTTTTAATTTCTTTAATTGATTTATTTAATTTATAGGTTCTTAAATAATAATTAACTAGATCTCATGCTGTCATGCCTTTAGGATATTTTGTTTCTTGTAGTTGCATACCAATTCTTAAGTTTTCTTTTAAAGTGATTGTGCCACTAGTTGGTTTTCTTAACTGAGCAATCATTTCACAAAGAGTAGTTTTACCACTACCATTTGGTCCAACAATACCAATTCTAGCTTTGTTAGAAATAGTTAGATTAATATTTTTAATAACTAAATTGTTTTTATATCTTTTTGAAATATTAGTGACTTTTACATTGTCTATACTTAGGTTTTTTTCCATTTTTTTCACCTGCTTTTATTTTAAACTATTTTTATCATTTTTTGAATTCTTACTCAATGAATTAAATCTTAAAATTTTTAAACAGTACCTTCACTAATATTTTTGTTTAGATATTTAATTTATTAACTTTATGATTTTTTAAATTACTTTTTCCTTTTCATATCTTACAATCTTCACCATATTTATACATATTATGAATTTTAATTCCTAAAATTGCTCCTGCTCATATAGCACAAGGGATATTAGCAATAATAATGATTAAATTTTTTAATAAAGTAATTATATCAGGGTTGATTATTGTTATTAAGTTTAAAATACCTCAAATAAATCATATAATATTAGCAAAAGTATAAAGAAAAAATGTGATAACTGATATACCACTAGTTTTTTTATTCTTAATAATTTTAAATGATTGAGGAAGAAAAGCGATAATAGAAAGTCCTGTTGCAATAAAACCAATTCCCATTACAAATCAAAATGTTACAGAATAAAATTGTTGTTGAGTATTTAGAATTCTAAATAACATTTTTTTCCCTCAATTCATTAGAATTATTTTCTATTTTTAGAATATCAATTTTATTAGCTCTTTCTCCAAATTTTTTCATATTTTGTACTTTAATAAAAATAATACAAGAAGCAGACATAATAGTGGCACTATAAGGTAATATTAAAGTAAATCCTCAAACAATTATTTGAATCATAGATGTGTTTTCTGGATGCATAATTGGTATTGCAATTGATAAGATACCAAATAGTAAAAAGAAAGATTGAGCAGTAATATAAGTAATATAAGTTTTTAAAGAAATTGCTTTAGTATTTTTTGTTCTAATTGTCTTAATTGCTTGAGGAATAAAGCTAATAACTGCACAAAAACCCGCAAGATAGCCTAGAAATGCAATAAATATAGTCATGATGTTCTCCTTAACTTTGAAACAATTCTGATAAGTTAATTTTAGATGATGATAGTAACTAAGTTATCAGTGTTTATTAATATATAATAATTATAAACAATTAGTTTAAATAGTTTAAAAAAATATATTTTTTATATTACTATAGCTTTATTTTTTAGGTGACAAAATAATAGTATCAGTGATAATCTAATAAATTTAATAAATATCATTTTTTAGTATAAATATACATTATACCTTTAAAATAGGAAAATTTTAAGTATATATAAATATTATTATATATATTAAAATTATAGATAAGAACTTTTCGCTGGGGGAAGTTTGATTTATTATTTATTAATTTATTAGAAATATTTTTAGAAAAGAGGTACAAATTTTGAGAAAGATTAATATCGTTTCGGTTGATTTAGGCACAAAAAATTTAATTATTAAAATAAATGGCCAAATAGTCTATGATCAACCTTCATTCATTGTTTTTGATAATGAAAGTGGTCAAATTTTTATTGGTGATGAGGCACTTATAATGAGTGATACTTTACCAGACACAAGGGTTTTTAAGGAACCTTTAGTTAATGGTGTAATTTCTGATATTAACGCATTGATTGCATTATTGACAGAAATCTTTGTTAATATTGTTCAAGTACATAATAAGAAAATATGAAAGAAACAAGGTTTTTGAACAAATTCTGTTGTTTTAATTGGAATTCCTTCTAAGATTTGTCGTTTAGATGAAGATATTTTAATTGAAACATTCCAAGGAAAGCATGTTGCTCGTATTCCAATTTTTAGCGAAAAATTTAAAAGATATGATTTTTTCAGTAGTGTAATGAACGCAGAAAAGGTTATTATTGTTCCTCATGTTAAATTAGCTGCAATTGGTGCAGGGTTATCAATTTGGGATTCAGAAGGAGTATTTTTACTTGATATTGGTGCAGGTACATCAGATTGTTCAATCCTTGCTTCTGGAGATGTTATTATTCAAGATTCAATTCCTTTTGCTGGAAATTTTATTGATAATGAAATTAAAAAATATTTTGAAGAAATGCATTATCTTGCTGTTAGTAGAAGACAGGCTGAAGAAATTAAATTTCAAGTAGGGCTTCCAAATGAAGAATTTGAAGCAGTATCTGATATCCAAGATATGGATAATAATATTACAATTTATGGTAAGAGTTTAAAAACTGGTGCACCAGAAAGACTTATTATTGAAAAAAGTAAAGTAGAGCAACTTATTGCTCAAGCATTTGAACCAGTTGTTGAACTTTGTAAAGGTATTATTTTACGTTCTTCAGAAAGTTTTGCAAAAACAATTCAAAGTAATGGTTTAGTACTAACTGGTGGGGGAGCTTTATTAAAAAATGTTGGACCATATTTATTAAAGCGACTAAATCTTGAAAATGTTTTTATTGCTGATGATCCTTTAAAATGTGTTATCAAAGGAACAGAAATTTATGAAATGCATAAGCATGATTTATATGACAAAGGATTTATTAGACCAAGTAAATAGATAGGGGAAGAATAATGTTTAATTGAAGAAGAAGTAAAAATGAAAATTTTAATGTTTCAATTGCTGGATATAATTGATTATGTTTAGATATTGGAACTGAAAATATGAAAGCAAGATATGTAAATACTGGTTTAAGATTTGATGAACCTTCTTATGTTGCTGAAGATTATGAAAAGAATCGTATTTATTTTGGTCATGAGGCTAAAGCATTAGTTGGAAAAACTAATGAAAATATTGTTATTAAAAGACCAATTAAATCTGGTAATATTGCAGATCCAAAAACATTAGAAAAAATTATTACGAGAATTTTTAATTTTTTTAATCTTCATAGTGTTGAAAAAAATAAATTGATTGTAATTATGGCAACACCAAGTGAAATTAATCCAGTTCAAAAGCTTGCATTAAAGGATATTGTTAAAAAATTAGGAGCTTATCGTGGATTTATTGAAGAAGAAGTAAAAATGGCTGCCCTTGGCTCAGGTCAAGATATTTTTGGTACATCTATTATGTGTATTGACATTGGTGGTGGTTCAACTGATATTGCAATAATTAGTAAAGATTCAATTTTATATTCAAATTCAAGTCATTGTGCTGGAGATTATCTAACAGAAAGAGTACAAGACTATGTTTTAAAGACTAAAAGTGTTAAGATTGGTCTAAAAGAGGCTGAAGATTTGAAAAAAGAAATTGGTTCTTTAGTTCCTGGCCAAAATGAAAAGTTATATCGCATTAGTGGTTTATTAGTTCCTAAAGATAGTTCTAAGTCAGGAGATGTTTTAGCTGTATCAAAAACAGTTAATATTTCACCTGAAGAAATTCGTACTAATGTTATGCAAAAAGAATTTCGTGAACACATTATTCCAGCTGTTAGAGCAGTGTTAAGAACAGCTGTAGAAAAAGCTCTTGGTTCAATTAGTGATTTAAAGAAATCTGGTAAAGGAATTACAATTTGTGGTGGAGGAGCTTGCATTAAAGGAATTGATAAATTTATTCAAGAGGAACTTGCTAAAGAATATCACTTAGAAGAGTTTACTGATGGTGTTAAAGTTATTACTGGTGAAATTTATGAAGGTGATTTCTTTGAAGTACGTTGTGCAAAAGATCCTTTATATAATGTTATTGATGGATGTATGAAATATCGTGACTCAATTTATCGTGAAATTTTACAAGAACATAAGATAAATTTATTAGTAGATATTGAATCAACAAGAAGTCGTCGTAAATCTAAAATCAAAAAATAAATATTAAAAAAGTCTTAGTGAAAACATAAGACTTTTTTAATATTTTATCATGTAATTTTATTATTTTTATACCAATAACACGCATATTCTTTAATTTAAATTATAATTTCAGTTATAATTATTATTAGTTAAATCATCAAATTTTGACTAAATATTAAAAAAGAAATTGGGAGTAAAAAAATGAATGTGGTAGCTAGTTATAAAACTGATACTGGATCTTTTAGAAGAGAAAATCAAGATTCTTTTGTTTTTTTAAAAAATAAAACTGGACAATTTTTAGCTGTAGTTTGTGATGGATTAGGTGGACATAATTGTGGTAATGTTGCTAGTTCAATGGCTGTATCAATGTTGAAAGAACTTTTTCATAAAACAGATTGAAAGAAATTGAAAACTGATGAACAAGTAGATAATTGATTAAGAATAAGCATTGAAAGTATCCAACAAGCAATGAATCAATATAGCCTAATTCATGAAGAAGCTAATGATATGGGTACAACTATGGTTATTACATTAATTACTAATCATAAAGCATATTTAGTTAATATTGGTGATTCAAGAGCATATTTATTTAATGATAGTGGATTAAAACAATTAACTTCAGATCATAATATTTTGAACTTATATTTAAAAAATAATCCTGAAAAATTAGCGGAAATGGATATGAATAAAACTTATTGAAAGGCTTTAACTAGTGCTTTAGGCCCAATTAAAAATTTAACAGTTGATACTTTTGTTTTATTAATTACAACACCATCTTATTTTTTATTAACTAGTGATGGTGTTCATGATTTTTTAGAAGAATGAGAAATTAGTCATATTTTAGAAAAAAATGGTAGTTTAAAATCAAAAGTAAAAATGTTAATTAAACAAGCTTTAAATAATGTTTCAACTGATAATCTTACTGCAATGTTAATTTTAGTTAAAGATTAAAGATATTTTAATAAAAGTAATAATTTATTAGTAGAATAAGTATTAGCTATGGAATAGTAAATTTCACTATTTAAAGAAGGTTTGGTTTCCCTATGTTTCACAAAAAGAAAAAACAAGAATGTTTAAAATGTAAGTACCAAAGATTAATAAAGGAAGGAAAAGAGCTTTTCAATAAATGAAATCAAAAAGGTAACCCTCCTAAAAAATTGATTACAATTCAAAAAGAATTAATAAAATTAAGAAAAACAATAAAAAATCAAAGGATAGATGAAGAGTTAGAATTTTGTGCTAAGCATCCAGAGATTTTTGAATTTCTTCCAAATGAGTGAATTTAAAAATTTGGTGTATTTATGGAAATGAATCAAAAATTAAATAATCGCTATCAAATTATTAAGAAAATTGGATTTGGAGGAATGGCAAAAATTTATGAGGCAAAAGATTTATATTTAAATCGTAATGTTGCAATTAAAGTTATTAATTTAGAAACAAATAAAATTGATGATTTAAGTAAAGAACGTTTTTTACAAGAAATTAATGCAGTATCAAGAATTAGACATCCTAATGTTATTTTAGTTTATGATATTTTTGTTGACCAACAAAATTGATGTTTAGTTTTAGAACTTTTGAAAGGTAAGACATTAAAAACATATTTAGCTGATATTGGTATTTTGAGTGTTATTGAAACTTTAAATATTTTTCAAAAAATTTTATTAGGAATTAATGCTTGTCATCAAGTTGGGATTATTCATCGAGACTTGAAACCAGATAATATTTTGTTGACTGATAATGGAGCTGTTAAGGTTTTAGATTTTGGTATTGCTATGATTGATGGTTATGAAGTTAAGAAGCATGCTAATCAAGTTGTTGGAACAATGAAATATATTGCTCCTGAAGTTGTTAAATTTGAACCAGCAACTATTCAAAGTGATATTTATGCATTAGGAATTATTTTATATGAATTGCTTACTGGAAAACCACCTTTTATTCATAAAAATCCACAGTTATTAGCTAATAAGCATTTTAAAGAACCAATGCCCTTAATTCGTGATTATAATCCAGCAATTCCACAAAGTTTAGAAAATATTATTCTTAAAGCTGCTAGTAAAAATCCTATTGAACGATATAAGTCAATTGAAGAAATGGCACAAGATTTAGGTTCTTGCTTAAATTATAATCGTAAAAATGAAAAGCCATTAGTTACCAAGCAAAAGATAATTATGAAAAATAAATGATTTAAATTTAATAAATTGAATTTCTTTTTTCCATTCTTTTTAAAAAAATGATTTTTGATATTATTAACTTTGATTATTATTTTAACAATTATTTCAACAGTATTAGTTATTTTTTATTTAAGGTAGGTAAAGATATGGTAATTAAAGAAGGAATTATTATTTCTGTTTCAAATAATTTTGCTGATATTAGAGTTGATGATAATTTTTATCAAGCTCATATCAGAGCTAAAATTAAAAAAAGACAGGAACTTTTAGTTGGTGATAAAGTTGAAGTAACCATTATTAATCAAAAAGAAGCAGTAATCGAAAAAATTTTACCACGAATAAATGAATTGTATCGTCCCAAAATTGCTAATATTGATCAAGTTGTTATTGTTAATGCTTTAGTTATGCCTTCATTTAATACTTTAATTTTAAATAAATTACTAACATTATTTAATTTTTATCAAATACCAGTTATTTTGGTTTTTACTAAAATTGATTTAATAAAAAAAGATGATCAAGTTTTAAAGAAAGTTAAATACTATCAAAGCTTGAAATATCAATCTTATTTTATTTCTAATGTTAGTCATAATGGAATTAAAGTTTTAAGTTTAATTTTTAAAAATAAATTTTCTTTACTAACAGGTTTATCTGGAGTTGGTAAGAGTTCTTTGCTAAATAGTATGAAACCAGAATTAAATTTGAAAACTAATGAAATTTCTTTAGCATTAAAGCATGGAAAACATACAACAACAAGAACACAATTATTTTTTTTATTAGATGGTATTATTGCTGATAGTCCAGGATTCATGGTTCTTAAGTTACAAGGACTAACAAAATATGATGTTGCAGCTAATTTTCCGGTGATGAAAGATTTTTTTGGTAAGTGCAAGTTTAGTGATTGTTTGCATCAAAATGAATTAGGATGTTTAGTAATTTCTAAGATAAATGAAGAAAATAATGATGCAAATCATGATTTAATTAGAAATTTTTATCAGGATTATTGTAAAATTTTATTAGAATTTTTTTATTTTCAGACTTAGAAAGGATGTAAAAAATGAGTGAAAAGAATGTTACTATTGCTGCTAGCATTTTAACAGCTGATTTCTTAAATTTAAAAGTTGAACTTGATAGAATTATTAAAGCGAAGATTCCAGCAGTACATTTTGATGTCATGGATAATAATTTTGTTCCTAATTTAAGTTTTGGTCCTAAAATTCTTAATGATGTTGTTAGTTATTTAAAGCAGAAAGGTGTTGCAGTTGATTGTCACTTAATGGTGAGACTTAAAGTAAATGTTAGTGTTAAAGATTTTTTACAACCTTTTATTATTACAGGGGTAAATAGTATTATTTTACATTATGAAGCTTTAACTAAAAAGCAACTAAAAGAATTTGTTAATTGAAAAGATTGTGGTTTTAAGAAGGGTTTGGCTGTTAGTCCAAAAACTAAGATTAATAAAATTTTTTCTTATTTAGGATTATTAGATTTAGTTTTAGTTATGGGTGTTAATCCAGGTTTTGGTAAGCAAAAATTTATCGCTAGTTCTTATCAAAAAATTCAAATTTTAAATAATTATTTAAAAACAACGCCTAAAATTGAAGCACCAATTATAGCAGTTGATGGAGGAATTAATGATAGTACTGCTAAAGGTTGTATTAATGCTGGAGCCACTTATTTAGTTTCAGGTAGTTACTTACTTAATAGTTCAAATTCAATTAATGAGCAATTAGAAAAGTTAGTGTCATAATGAATGATATAGTTCAATTAGTTATTGTTTGTCGAGATTTAGTGATTGATTGAAAACAATTTTTAAATCCAATTTATATTGGAGTTGAAACGGGAGTTTTAAGTTTAATAAAGAATAATTTACCAATTAATTTTGCTTGTGGTGATTTTGATAGTGTTAGTGATGGTGATTTTCAATTAATTGAAAATGAAGCAAAAAAAGCTAATTTTAAAATAATTAAAGCAGATGCTAAAAAAGATTATCTTGATAGTGAGCTAGCTATCATTGAAGCATTAGCTTCAAATTTAAAATTTGATCAAATTGTTTTAATAACTGATGGTTTTAGATGAGATATGATTTTAGCACAAATTAATTTAATGAGAAAATATGCTAAGTATCAACCAATTTTAATTAGCAAAGAAAATTATCTTTTTGTTTTAAAAGAAAAAACAAAATTTACTTTTTCTTTTCAGCAATTAAAATATCATTATGTTTCTCTTTTTAGTCTTGATGGTAAAGAGGTTAGATATAATTTTAGTGGTTGCAAGTATTATCCTGAAATTGATATCAGGATTAATGATAAAGATGTTTTAGCTATTAGTAATGAATTTGATTTGACAAATAATAAAAATCCAATGATTGAAATTAAAAATGGTCACTGTTTAGTTTGTTTAGTTGAACCAAAAGAATAGAATTATTAAGAAAGGAAAAATTATGGCTTTATTTGGCGCATCAGTTTATTTACATTTAGCAAGTAAAAAAGAATTAACTAATTATATTGAGTTGTTAGGAAAATATAAAATTAAGTTAATTTTTACAACTTTAATTTCTTTTAAAAAAGAAGATGAAGAAAATTGAGAAAAATTAAAACTAGTAACTGGTGTTGCTAAAAAATATCAGATTGAAATTTATGCTGATATTGATGGTAATTCATTAAAGGAGTTTGATTTATTAAATAAAAAACCAAAAAATTTAGTTTCATTTTTTATTAATATGGGACTAGCAGGAATTCGTTGTGATGATGGAATTGCTTTAGATTTACAAGCAAAATTAACGCAAAATAATCGACAATTTAAAATAATTATTAATGGCAGTCATAATATTATACATTTAGAACAAATGATTTTAAACTATAAATTTGATTATAATAATGTTATTAGTTGCTACAATTTTTATCCTCAAAGATATACTGGTGCAAGTGTTGATTTTTATTTAATTAATCAATATGAAAGTCATATTAATAATATTTCCTTTGCTGGTTTTGTTACTTTATTAGGTAAAGAGTATCATGGTCCATGAGAATACGAGGATAATCTTCCTAGTTTAGAAATTCATCGTAACTGAACATTACTAGCACAAGTTCATCATCTTATTGCTTTAGGAACTGAAATTATTTTAATTGCTAATCAATTTATTAAAGAAGAAGATTTAAAAATGTTACAAAGCATTGATCAAGAGAAACTAAGTTTAGCAATTGAACCAATGAAGAATATTAGCAATGAAGAAAAAACAATTTTGTTTGATGAAAAGATTCATTTTGTAAGACCAGATTTAGCTCAAGATATAATTAGAAGCACAATGCCACGAGTATCATATAAAGAGTTAATGATTGAACCTAGATTTTGTAAGTCAGAATATTTTGAAGTGGGTGATGTTGTGATTTTAAATCATGATGCTAAAAATTATATGAGAGAACTACAAATTATTACTAAAAGGGTTAAGAATGATGGTATTAGAAATTTAGTTGCAAAGGTTAAAGAACCTTATCTCTCTTATTTCTTAACAGAGTTGAAAGCAACAAGAAGTTTTAAATTTATTAGTTAACATTAGTAGAAGTTAAGTCACTTTTGGTAATATTTTAAATTAAGAAAAAAACAAATTTATATGATAACAATTAAAAAGAATGATTGCAAGTTTAATATTGAGTAAGAATCAAAATAATAATAATATTCAAAAATATTGTTATTAAAAATTTGCCAAAAACATATTTTAATAATATAATTTAGTAGGCAAAAAAGAAATAGGAGATGACATAAATGCCATCAGTAAAATTAAAGTCACATTCAACTGACTCTAATGATAAAAAAGCTAATGAAGAAGCTTTTAATAAAGCCTTAAAATCATTTCAAAAAATTTCTCAAGAAACAAAACGTCAAGTAAAAAGACGTGAATACTATGTTTCACCAAGAGTAGAAATGAGAACTAAGCGTAATTCTTCAAAAAAGGGGAAACGTCGTAGTAAGTAATTTATTTGGAAAGATTTTAAAAAAATTGGTAATCATCATTAAATTTATTAATCAATTTGATGATGATTTTTTTATCTAAAAGTTTACTAACTTAATTTAATAATTATTTAAGTAAAAATTAAGGAAAAAATATTGTTATAATTAAAGATATAAAAATATTTAGGAGTAAGTAGCAATTGATGAGTAATCAAGTAAATATTTTTAATGAACAGGATTTTTTCCTTGAAAAATTTCCCAATTTAGTAGCAGATATTTTAAATCAAACTTTAAAAGTAATTCATAAAAAAGATACTGATTATGAAGTGGCAGTTATTTTTATTGATGAAAATTTAAGTTTAAATTTAAATCGTACTTATCAGAAAAAAGATTATGTTGCTGATGTTTTGTCTTTTAATAACAAAGATGATAATAATTTTGTTAGTCAAGAAAATAACGATTTAGGAGATATTTATATTTGTTATCCTAAGGCTAAAAGACAAGCAAAAGAATATCAACATAGTCTAACAAGAGAATTATCTTTTTTATTTTTGCATGGATTATTGCATAATTTAGGTTACGATCATGATAGTAAAGAAGATGAAAAGATTATGTTTGGTTTACAAAAAATAATTTTAAATGATTTACATATTTTTCGTAATTAAAGAAGGAGAGTAATTATGGATAATTCAAAACTAGAAAAATTATTAATTAAAGCAAAAGAATTGCAGAAAAATGCTTATGTTCCTTATTCTCAATTTCGGGTTGCTGTAATTATTGGGTTAAAGAATAATCAAGAAGTTTTAGGTGTTAATGTTGAAAATGCTTCGTTTCCTGCAAGTATTTGTGCTGAAAGAATTGCATTAGCTCAAGCAGTTACTTTAGGACACAAAAAAGAAGATATTGATTTTTTATTTTTAATTACTGATAGTATTAGGTTAGGTTCTCCTTGTGGAATTTGTCGACAATTTATGATTGAAATAATGCCAATCGATGCTAAAGTTTATATTAGCAATTTTAAATCAAATAATTATAAAGATATTAAGATGGTTACTGTAAAAGATTTATTACCATTTGCATTTATGCCTAAATCATTGAAAGAAAAGAAAGAATAACATGGATAATAATTTTAAGTCTGGATTTGTAAGTTTTATTGGCAAACCTAATGTTGGTAAGTCAACTTTATTAAATACAATTTTAAAGGAAAAAGTTGCTATTGTTAGTCATAGACCTCAAACAACAAGAGAACAATTGCAGGGAATTTATACAGATGATAAGATGCAAATTATTTTTTTAGATACTCCTGGAATTCATAAACATCATAATCAATTAGGTAAATTAATGAATCGACAAGCTACCAGTGCAACAAAAAGTACTGATATTATTTGTTTACTAGCTCCAAGTAATGACCGAATTTCTGTTAATGAGCAACATATTATTAAAATTTTAAAAGAAAGAGAAAATCCAATTTTTTTATTGCTTACTAAAGTAGACTTGATCACTAAAATTGAATTATTTAATAAAATTAGTGAATGAAAAGATTTATTGAACTTTAAAGAAATTATTCCAATTTCAGCAGTAAAAGAAGTAAATTTAAATGTTTTATTGAAAAAAATTTATGATTATTTACCATTAGGAAGTAAATTTTTTGAAGTAGAACAAAAAAATCCTAGTACTACTCAACAAATAGCAAGAGAAGTTATTAGAGAAAAGATTATCTTTCTAACAAGACAAGAAATACCTTACAGTGTTGCTGTTGTTATTGAAAGTATGGAAACTGGTAAGAATTTATTATCCATTTCTGCTACTATTGTAGTTGAAAGAGTTTCACAAAAGGGAATTTTAATTGGTAAAAAAGGAGAAATGATTAAAAATATTGGTACTGAAGCAAGACAAGAATTAGAAAAAATTTTTAATACTAAAATAATGTTAACCTTATTTGTTAAGGTGATGGATGAATGACCTAATAATCCTAAAAGTTTAAAAGAATTAGGATACTTTTAGATAAAAATTGAATTGATGTTCTATAATATTAAATTTGTTTTCTATAACACTTATAATATATTGACAAATATAGTATTATAGTAATAAAATAACTTAGTTTTTTAAATTAATAAGATAAAATATTTAATATATTCTTGAAAAAAACATTTTTATTAATTAAATTGATTTGGAGGCATAAATGCAAACAAATAGTGATTTTTCTATGAAAGAAATTATTAATCATTTAAAGGACTTTGGATTTGTATTTCAAGGTTCAGATATTTATGGTGGTTTAGCTAATACTTGAGATTTTGGTCATTTGGGGGTAGTTTTAAAAAATAAGATTAAATTAGCTTGATGAAATTATTTTATTAAAAATAATCAATATAATATTACATTAGATAGTTCAATTTTGTTAAATTCTAAAGTTTGAAAAGCTTCGGGACATTTAGATAATTTTAATGATCCATTGATTGATTGTAAAGAATGTAAGTCTCGATTTCGTGCTGATACTTTAATTCAGCATTTTTTTCCTGATTTAGATTGTGATGGTTGACAAATCAAAAAATTGGATAACTTTATTAAAGAAAAACAATTAAAATGTTTAAAATGTCAAGAATCTAATTTTACTAACGTTAGAAAATTTCAACTAATGTTTGAAATTAATCGAGGATTAGTTCATAATGAAGGACATGAAAATAAATTATATTTACGTCCTGAAACTGCACAAGGTATTTTTATCAATTTTAATAATATTAAAAAAGCTTATAACAAAAAACTTCCTTTTGGCATTGGACAAATTGGTAAGAGTTTTCGTAATGAAATTACACCAGGAAATTTTATTTTTCGAACTTTAGAATTTGAACAAATGGAATTAGAATTTTTTTACAGTTCTTTAGATAAAACTGATTGATTTAATTATTGACTAACAGAAATGACAAAATTTATTGAAAAACTAGGGATTACTAAAACTAGTTATCAATTAAGAGAGCATAGTAAAGATGAATTATCACATTATTCTTTAGCAACAACTGATATTCAATATCAGTTTCCTTTTGGATGAAAAGAATTATCAGGAATTGCTAACCGTGGTAGTTATGATTTGAATAAACATAGTGAAGCAAGTAAAGCAAAATTTTTAATTGCAGATTCAGAATTAAATAAACTTGTTACTCCTTTTATTGTTGAACCTTCAATGGGTGTTGAAAGACTATTATTAGCAATAATTTGTGATAATTTAATTAGAGAAGAAGTTGATGGTAAGAAAAGAACTATTTTAAAATTAAATTCTTTATTAGCACCTTATCATGTTGCTGTTACTTCATTAAATAAGAAAAAATTAGGTTCAAAATCTCAAGAAGTTTTTTCTTTATTAAGTAATTCTTTATTAGATGTGATTTTTGATCAAAAATCAGAAATTGGTAAGCTATATAATTATCATGATCAAATTGGTACGCTTTATTGTGTTACTATTGACTATCAAACTTTATTAGATAATACAATAACACTTAGAAATCGTGATACTATGAAGCAAGAAAGAATAAAAATTGATATTTTAAAAGAAAATTTATATCAGAAATTAAATATTATTTGTTAATGTGAGGGATAGTAGATGAATTTAGAATTCAAACAAAAAATTCAAAATATTAAAGAAGCAGTAAATATTGTTGATGTTGTTGGGCAATATTTGAAATTAAATCATAAAGGTAATAATTTTTGAACAATATGCCCTTTTCATGAAGATTCAAATCCTTCTTTATCAGTTTCCCAAGATAAACAAATTTATAAATGTTTTTCTTGTGGTGAACAAGGAAATGTTTTTATATTTTTGCAAAAATATAAAAACATTGATTTTTTTTCTGCTTTAAAAGAAGTTGCAAAGATTGCAAAGATTGATTTAAAAGATTTTGATTTAGAAATTACTGATGTTAGCAAAAAGCAATTACATAAATTTAATATTTTGAGTAATTTAGCATTAATTTTTTATCAATATCAACTTACTACTGTAGAAGGAAAGCAAGCAATTGAATATTTAAAACAACGTAAGATTAATGATGAAAATATTAATAATTTTGGTCTTGGTTATGCACCAAGTAATAATCAATTATTAGAATATTTGCAATTACAAGGATATCAACAAATTGACATTATTGAATCTGGTCTTGCTAAAGTTACTAAGAAAGATAAAGTAAAAGATATGTTTTTTAATCGTATTACCTTTCCAATTGTTGATTTAGAAGGAAATTGTTTAGGATTTAGTGCTAGAAAATATTTTGTTCAGAGCAAAGATAATTTTAAATATATTAATACTCCTGAAACTAAAATTTTTAAAAAAGGTCAAATTCTTTATAATTTATATAATGCTAAAAAAGCAATAACAGTGAATAATAATAATATTTATCTAGTTGAAGGATATATGGATGTTATTAGTTTAAGCAATCAAAATATTAATAATTGTGTTGCTTTAATGGGTACTAACTTAACAAAAGAACAAATTAATATTTTAAATAAAATTACTAAAAATATTATCATTTTTTTAGATGGTGATGAAGCTGGTAAGTTAGCAGCATTTAAAATTGCGATCAATTTATTGGCAAATGATTTTAATGTTAAGATTGTTAATAATCCAACAGATTTGGATCCTGATGAATTAATTAATAAGCAAAAAGAAAAATTTAATGAAATAATCAAAAATACTTTACATCCTTTAGATTTTGCAATTAATTTTTTCTTAAGAAAGTATGATATAAAAAAAGATAGTTATCAATTAAAAGAGTTTCTTTTGCAATTAAAACCTTTATGAAAGGTTATAAAAGATCCAGTAACACTTAAATTTTATCTTGATAGTTTACAAAAAATTACTAATTTATCTCAGCAAGATTTACTTTTAGTTTTTGAATTGCAAGTGAAACCAATAATTAAACCAAATGTTCCTATTGTTAAAGTTACAAAGAGAAAATTTATCAGAATTTCTTTACAAGAAAAATTATTAGAAGTACAAAAGCAACTGTTTTTTTTACTATTATTAGATCGTAGTGTTTATCTATTTTTAGAAAAAGAAAAGTTTCTTTTTTATAATAAAGAATTAATGAATTTATACTTTTTAATTGGTCAAAAATATCAAGAAGATGAAAAGTTAGTCAAAATTAATTTAGAAGAAATTTTAGTTTTATTAAAAGATAACGAAATTTTTGCTTTTTTACAATTATTAATTAATCAACATAAAAATAAAAATTATCAGATTACTGTAGATATTTTACAAGATTATTTGCGAATTATTAAAAAATATTTAATTGAAATTGAAATTGAAAATTTAAATCACCAAATAACTAATTCAAATGATTTTGACACCAAAGTTGAATTATTAAAAAAAATGTCAGTTTTAAAAAATAAACTTAATGAGTAAAGGAAAAATTTAAGTATGAATAAAGAAAAAAAGAAATTCAATAATAAAAAAGAAATAAAAAGTTATTTAATGGATAAAATTAAGTTAGGCCAAGAAATTAAACAAGAAGAAATTTTAAGTGATATGCAAAACTTAAATTTATCTGATGATGAAATTGAAGAAATTTTTGATTTTTTAGAATCAGAAGGTGTAGTTTTTATTGATGCCTTAGTTGAAGAAGATGAAGTTCTTGATGAAGATGCCTTAATACTTGATAGTATTGCTGATGAATTAAATTTAAAAAATACGATGACTATTTCTAATGATACTAGAAGAAAAGATGGAATTAAGTCTTATTTTAATATTTTAGGTACTAGTCAAATTTTAACTCAAGGCCAAGAAATTGATTATGCAAAAATGTTAGAATCAAAAGATCCTGAAGAAAGAGATTTTGCTTTTAAACAATTATTTAATTCTAATTTGAAATTAGTTGTATCAGTTGCTAGAAGACATTTAAATCGTGGTTTAGCTTTTGAAGATTTAATTCAAGAAGGTAATATTGGTTTAGGAAAGGCAATTTTGAAATTTGATTATCATAAAGGATTTAAATTTTCTACTTATGCTACTTGGTGAATTAGACAAGCAATAACAAGAGCAATTGCAGATCAAGGTAGAACAATTAGAATTCCTGTTCATATGGTAGAAAGAATTAATAAACTAACAAGAATTGAACGTCAATTAAATCAAGAATTAGGTAGAGAACCAACTCCAGAAGAAATAGCTGATGTAATGGGTCAGAATATGAATGCTAATAGAATTTTAGAAATAAAAAAATTGGCATCTGAACCAGTACCATTAGAAAAACCAATTGGTGAAGAAGATGATACTCATTTTGGTGATTTTATTAAAGATAAGAACATGTTATCGCCAGATGAAGCAGCAGAGCGTCATTGATTAAGAGAACAACTTGATCAAGTTTTTGCAGAGGTTTTGACTAGAAGAGAAGAAAAAGTAATTAGAATGCGTTTTGGAATTTTGCCAACAAAATTAAGAAGACTATTAGAACTATGTGAAGATGATCAAGAATTAAAAGAATTAAAAGAAGCAATGAATGAAATACATTTACATTATGATACTAGTTTGGATAAACCTGAAATTGTTCGTAATAAAATAATTTATAAGCACATTAGTAAGTGCGACACACCAAAAACTTTAGAAGAGGTAGGAAGAGAATTTTCTGTAACACGAGAAAGAATTAGACAAATTGAGGCCAAAGCAATTAGAAAATTAAAGCATCCATCAAAATCAAAACTTATTAAAGAATTTTATAAAGGTTAGAATGAAATTATTAGATATTATTACTAAGCTTGATTCTGTTTTTCCTATTGCTGATGCTGCAAATTGAGATAATGTTGGTTGACAAATTAAAAGTAAAAATATTGATATTGATTGCATTTTGGTGGCAATTGATGTAACTGAAAGTGTTATTAATGAAGCGATTAAAGCAAATATTAAATTAATTATTGTTCATCATCCTTTTATTTTTGATTTTACTGACATTAAAAATAGTAAATGAAAAAAAATATTGTATGATAAGCTTATTAAAAATAATATTAATATTTATGTTTTACATACTAATTTTGACAAAAATATTAATGGTATGAGTTTTTTAATTGCTCAAGATTTAAAACTTAATAATATTAAATATTTTGATTCTGATAAATTTAGTGTTTCAGGTTGATATGATGATTTGTCTTTAAGAAAAGTTATTACACTTGTTAAGTCATATTTTGGATTTGAGCAAATTAAAGTTATTACTAATAATTTAGCAACAAAAATTAATAAAGTTGTTTTAGCACCAGGTGCAGGAGGAAATATTATTGAATTAATTAATAAAGAAAAAGATAGTACTGTTTCACTTTTAATTACAGGAGAAATGAAATGGCATCAAGAATTAGAAGCTAGGGATAAAGATATTAATGTTTTAATTCTTGGTCATAATATGGAAGAGAAATTTGTTAATTTCATTAGTATGTTCTTACTTGAACATTTTAATACTATTAAAATTAAAAAGTATTTTTTTCAGCAAACCATTTTTATTTAATTCGTTTAAAAAAGGATTTTTTATTTATTTTTAATAATTATTTATTAGGAGTGAATAGTTTATGAAATTTAAAGATTTTCAAGATGAGAAAAAACCCCGAGAAAAAGCAATTAAATATGGTATTGATAGTTTAAATGATGAAGAATTATTAGCTATTCTTTTGCGAACTGGAACAAAAGAAAAAGATGTTTTACATTTAGCAAAAGATATTATTAGTACTTTTAAAGGCATTGAAAATTTTAATAAAGTTAATTTCAGTAATTTAATTAAAATTAAAGGTATTGGTAAGAGTAAAGCTTTAGAAATAATAACTTGTTTGGAATTAGTAAAAAGAATTAAATTAATTAATAAACAATTTCAATATTTAAAAATAATTAAACCTGAAGATGTTTTTCATTTAGTTAAAGATTATTATGAAAATTTAACAAATGAACATTTTTATTTATTATTACTAAATAATCAAAATAGATTAATTCATCAAAATTTATTGTATAAAGGGACTCATGATAGTTTAAAAATAGATATTAAAGATATTTTGTATTTAGCAATTACTTATCGTTCTAATAAAATTATTTGTGTTCATAATCATCCTAGTGGTGATAGTGAACCTTCTTTTGCTGATTTAAGAATTACTACTGAGATTAGAAAGCAATTAAAAATCTTTGATATAACGCTATTAGATCATATTATTATTGGTTGAGGAAATTATTATAGTATTAATTTAGATAAAAAATATATTTTTTATTATAATAAATAAAATATTCAAAAAAGGTCGTGTTAACTTTGTTCCGGATTAAAGGAAAATCTTTTTAGAAAAAGCATTAACCCAATTCTTTTCCTATCCTTGTAAAAAACGTCTGACAATTTAAAAAGATACAATGTCTTTTCAATTCACTTATATAAGTGAATTTTTTTTATTTTTAGAAAGGAGCACAATGCCAAAAAATAATTCTGAAATTACTAATTTAGACGAATATTTTAATCGCCCTGATATTCAAGAAGAAACTAAGAATTTTGTAGAAAAATGACAATCACCAAAAAATAAAGATGAAAATGAAAGATAAAAATTCCAAGAGTCATGAACTTTAACTATTTAATGTCAGACAAGGTCATTGTTCATAAATTTAAGTCTTTATCTCAACCACACATTTTTTAAATTTAATATTGTAAGCTAATTTATTAAAGCTAGTGTGGAGTTCTTTAATACTTATTTTAAGTGTTGTTCATTATTTTAACATCAACAAATCAATGATTACTATCACTGATTATAATCAATGTTTATTTCCAATGATAAAAACCAATTATTATATCCATTTATTAAAATCATTGATATTAATAAGCATTGATAACTCAGTGATAAACCAATGAGGATTTAGGAGGTAATCAATATTTTTAAAACCAGCGAGAAAAAAAATATGTTTTTGAACAAAAAACTTTTAGTCAAGTGAAATTACAACAAAACAGCTTTTCTAGTTCAGTCACCATTCAATCCTAATGCTGGAATTTGATGATCAAGTGAGTGATATCAAGAAAGTAAATATGATGGGTATTTTGCAACAGGAATCATTTTTGACTATCAATATCAAGAAATTATTTACAGTGAAAAAGGATTAGGAGTAGAAAAAACTAATTTAATCAATGGTAAAGAACTATATGACAAATTTAATTACATGAAAAATATGAATAAAATTCAATATCTTAAAATGTCGATGAATACTAGAAAAACTTTAAATAATTTAACTAATGATTTAACAGAATTCAATAAACAATTTCTGAATTAACAATTTTAATTTAATATTCCTTTCATCAAATATTGGTAAGTTGATGAATTAATGGGGCTAGTAACCCTAACCAGTAGCAATACTAGCATTAAAGTGCTATAGTCTCGAAAAGACAATAAATATCAAACAAAGGAGGCGATTTATGTCGCTTAATGATATTATCAAAAAACAATTGCCAGTTAAAAAACAAAAATTATCTCATGCTAATAATCAATACAATTATTGTTCGGCTTTTGATTATCAAAATTGTAGTAATTGTAAAGAGGTTAAAAGAGTTAAATGTTGTAAAAGATTAACTTTTCAATCTGTTAAGCAAATTAATGCAACTCGTTGGCATCTTTACTTTACTTGTTTAGCTAATCATTTAGCTATTAGATGAGTTATTATTGAAGGTAATACTATTTTAGCTGGCAAAATAAAAAATTAAAAAACTATCAGACAGTAATTATTACAGTTACTGTCTTTTTTATTTTAAAAAGAAAGAGGTATTAATTATGAAAAATTACGAAATTGAAAATATTAAAGTATCAAGTGAGTTATTGCAAGAACCAATTAATAATTTTATTGATGATATAAAATCACAATTCAATATTGATTTAAATAATAAAAATGTTTCTGATGAAAAAATGACTGAGATAAATGAATATTCTTTAGAATACTTTAATGAGTATGAAGTTTATAATGATAAATTAAATAAATTAGCAGGTGAATTAAATACTGAAGGATACAATGTTTTAGCAACGGCAATTGAGTATGATGAAGAGTCACTTTTAATTGTTAATGAAACTTTAAGAAATTATGTTCTTGATCAAGTTTCAAGTCATCAAGAAAAAATGCAAAAACTATTTGAAAAAAACAATCAAGAATTAAATTTTGAACGTTAAGAATGAAAAAAATTTTAAATTTAATTGCTCAAGCAATGTTAGCTAGTGGATTAATTTCAAGTGTTACAGCTTGTCATAATCCATTAGCAGGAGGTGATGGTGGCAATGTTAAGCCACCAGAACCGCCAATCAAAGATATTTCATATTATCATTAATTAAAGAACAAGAACAATATATTGCTGATTGTGATCAAATACTACAAGAAATTAAAGACAATAAAGATGGTTATGATGATGAAAAAGATTATCAAAGTGCCCTTGATGAAGTTACTGCTGAACAATATTCTTATAAAAGTTTAATTAACGAATATCAGTATCAAATCTTACTATTAGAAAAAGAGCATGAAGGATTTACTCCTGATCAAGTTTTGCAAGGAATTATTATTTTTACTGAAAAGAGTTTTAATTTAAAACAAGAACTAAGATTAAAAGAAAAGTATCCTGATTACTATCCTGAACAAGAATTGCAAGTAATTAAAAATAATATTAAAGAAGCAAAAAAGATTTTAAAAATGTTTGAAGATTTAAAGGAGGAAGAAGAATAAAATGTGATCACTAATTTTATCAAAAATCTCAATCTTAGCAGATACTGCTCCTGATATGAATGGTGTGATTGATGCTGTAAGCATCTGAGTTAATGCAGCATTAGGGATTTTAGTAGTTTTAGAAGTAATCTTTGCTACTGTTAAAGCAATTTGAATTTGATGAAGTGTAATTAGAAATTCTGATGAACCAGATACAAGAGCAATTTATTTAAGTTCTTTAAAATGACCAATTATTGCTATTATTGGTACTTTAGTTGTTATTGGTTTATCTAATGTTGTCATCCAAATTATTAAGCAAGCCGGATTAACTATTAATACTTAAATTTATATTTTTAAATATAATTTAAAAATATTATAATTAAAATATATTTAAGGCAATTGAAACGGAAGTTAATTAAGGATGAAAAATATTAGTTATGAGAAATTAAAGAAAAATTATAGTAAAGCAAGAAAAGAAGGAAAAAAAGAAATACTCATGCCTTCTAAAATCATATATCAATTTTCAGAGTTAGCTTATGAACAACTCTTTGTTTACAAACAACCTTTGAAATGGTACTTAGAGGATGTGATAGATTCTAATATTTTAGATAGATTGGAACTCTCAAATAAAATGAGAAATAAAAAATATTGGGATCAATATTTTTCTATAAAAATTGATAGTTTAAATGACATACCAGTAATATTTGCTTCATTAGGTTTAATTGAACATGAATATGGAAAAAATTATGGTTCTGACTATGATAAAATACACAAATATGTTGGTGGGTATCAAGCGTCAGAAAGTGAGTATAAAGAAATGCTTAATGCTATACTAGATTACAGATTTTATTTGTCAGATACAGAAGATGAAAAGTTATCTAAAAATTTGTACAACTTTATTAAGCATAAAAAAGAAGAACAAGATAAACAAAATGAAAAAGTTAGGCAAAGGAAAATTTTCTTTTTTTCTTTATGTACTTTATTAATTAGTTTGACATCTTTAATTATTGCAATAGCAAAATGATAAAAAATATTTTTTAATTTATATGTATATTTTAAGCAGTTTATGAACTGCTTTTTTTATTTTAGAAAGGAGATGAGTATATGATTTGAAACGCGATATTAAAACTAACATGATTTATTTTTATTCAAGGTCCATTAAATTTAATTGCTGCTTTTACTAAAGTATTAGAGTATTTAACAGGTGGAATTATTAATGATATTTTATTTGGATCAGCCAAAG
>JBOFXA010000027.1:0-7781 GCA_051653845.1 Spiroplasma sp.
TCAAAAGCTAATAAATTACTAAGATTTTGTTTATTTTTTTGAAATTGTTCTTTAGTTATTGGACTAGCATAAGGATTTCAAACTAAATGTAAATTTTGAACTATCTCATAATTAGTTAGTCACTGACAAATAAAATTACCACTAACTAATTTATTTTCTAAAAGTGTCATATTTTCTAATAATTGTGTTTCATCTTTAGCATAAACAAAAAGATAAAAATATTTTTTAGTTTTTACTCCTTCATTATTGACTACTAAATCTTTTTCTAAAGTAGTGATTAGTAAACTAATTTGTTTTTTTCTTGCTAAAAAAGCTTCTTTTTTAATTTCTTTATTTAAATAATTTTGTTTGAGTTTTAATAATTGATTTTGATAATATTTAATAGTTTTTTTAAATTCTAATGGCTTTTCTAACTTTAAAAATGTCATTGGAAAATTAGCAAATTTCAATGCATCTTGTAAGTCTTTTAATCTTAATTCTTGTTCATCAGAGTTTAATAAAGTAATATCAAAACCCTTAATACTCATAGCACCAATTAAGTTTTTTCTGCCATTAATTTTTTGAGTTTGTACAAAATATTCACCAATAGCTCTATGATAAGGAACTAATAAACTAGTATCATTGCGAGTATCTTTTTGATATTTTTTTGTCATTGCACAATGACAAAATAACAAAAATATGGCATTTCATCCTTTAATGCCTGGTTGCACTGGAATAAGTAACGGAAAAACAAAAATAGCTAACAAAAAAATAGCTAAAACTTTTTGTCATTCTTTTAAAGGTAAACCAAAAACAAACATGCCACTTAAAGAAAATCAAGCGATAATAATTAAAATATCAATTAAACCAACATTTCGTCAAATTGTTAATTTACTTTTATTAATTGATTTTGGAATTAAATTCTTCATCTAAATCTCCCTTTGTTTTTTAAATTAAGATAACAAATTAAATGAAAAGTAGCTGTAAATTACAGCTACTTTTCATTAGTTTTTTAATAGTTTAATTTTAGTTACTTTTCTTAATTCCAATCCCTTTTTTGAATCGATATTTAAAGAAAATAATAGTTCCTGAACCACTGATTATTAAAACAGAAATAACTGACATAATAATTAAATTTTCTTTTTTACTAATTCAAGAATTTTTATCATCTGGTAGTACAGGATTTGGATTAAGTGGGTCAGGTGGTGCTATTTCACTATTTGGATCATTAATTAATTCTAAAGTCGTGCTATTCTTTGTTTTTACTGAATCATCTTGTGAGTAAATTGTTAATACTAAACCAATAGTACTTTGACTTGTTAAAAATTGTTTGATAATTTCTTCACAAAGTGGTTCAACACCATAATCATCTAGATAATTCAAACTAACTTTATAAGATGTAAAAGTTTGATTAATATCAGCAAAAATTCATTCTATTAGTTCATCAACAGTAAACTGACTAAAATTAAATCTTTGTGTTTCAAATTTAATCTTCTTTAAATCAATTACCTTATTTGAATCATAATGAATATTATTGATAATTTTAATTTTATTAGTTCCAATTCCTCGAGTTGAAATAGTTAATGCATTAATATTTAAAGTAAGTAATGCACTACCTTTACTATCATAATCTAATAATTTTTTTATAATATCATCATCAAAAGGCTTTAATTCATAATCAACTTTATAAACTAAATTAGTTTCAATTAATTGATCTTGCACTTGTTTGATAATTTCTTCTCTTATTTGATTTATAGTAGTTTTATTCATCTTAATTGTTTCAAATTTTATTTGTCCCAAATCAAAATTATTATCTGGTTTATCATCTGGGCCAACATGCTGAGTTTTCACATCTGAAACATATTCTTTTCAGTAACTAGATACTTGTTCAAAAGCTAAATTTTGAATATCTTTTGAATTTAAAAATTTATATTTTGCTAAATAATTTTTTAAATGAAATCCTTGCATAGTGCTTCAAAAAGGCATTGCAACTGCAGGATTGTTTAAAACATCTAAAAATTTAGCATACTTTTCTTGTCACTGTTGACCAATAAAAATAAATTTATTAGAAGTATGATTTTTTTGATCTGTAAGAATATAAAGATATGTTCCTGGTAAAGAAAAATAACTTATATTGTCATCTGATTTAATTGTTTCTAAATTTCCAGTTGGTTTTAAAGTTTGAGAATCAACTTTAACTCTTTGAACTGATTTAATTCAAGAATCTTTAAAATTTTGAGCAATTCCCATGCCACTTACTGAACCTTCAGCTAAAAAACCTTCATCATAAATGTCATCTTTAATGACATCACCATTTTTATTTAATGGGTCTAAAGGAAAAGGATTTTCTGCTTTATGTTTTACTCAAACAATTTGTGTCTTTGTTCCTGTCTTAGTATTAACTTCAGAATCATAATTAGGATTAGGTTCACCATTTGGTAAGGTTGGTTCAATTAATCTTTTTTGATCAGGATTGGCATTAGGATTTCAAGCATATCATTTTAAATCTAAATTAGGAATATTTTGTTTAATCAAATACTTAAATTCATAGCTACCAAGAATTTTATTAAAATCATTTAAATCATGCTTTTCTAATAAAATATCATACTCATTAACTAATTTGTCGTTTTTATCTTTATTTTGTTTATCTGTCATTTCAAAAGTAAAGGTATTATCAATAACATGAATAGGAATACCATTAACTTTCATTGTTTCACTGCCGTCAGGTGTACCATCAAAACGAATAGTTGCAGTTGTACTATAAACAGTCCTATCTTCTCATTGAAGTGGTTTATCTTCAATCATTGCACCATTAGGATTATCTGGATCAATAACTTTTCCATTTATAATTTTTAATCGTTTAGAAAATTCCCTCTCTCAATAATCTTGTGACAAAGTAAACTTAATTGTTACCTTAAAATCTCAACGAATTGCTTGATTAGTATTTGGATCATCAAACTTAACAGTAATTGTTGCTTGATTAGTTTCATCGCTATAAACATAATCAGCAATGAAGGGTTTTCATGTTTCATAATGACTATCTAAAGATCTTTCAATTAATTGATTAAGAGCAACTTCTTCAGTTGGTATATTATCCTTATCTAGTAAACTAGTTGAAGTATCAGATTTTAAAGATAAAGTTTTATTATTTACATTTTGATTTAATTTTGAATAAATTGAATTATAATCAAAGGTGCTATTAGATTTAACATGCTTTGTGTGAACTGTAAAATAATAATAATCGTTATTATTACTAGCTCAAGCATGTAATTTAAAACGAATATAAACATAATTATTATTAACTCAAACAGTATAGTAAAGTTGACCATGAGTATTATCACTACGCCAACCATTATCAGTTACATGTTGAACATGAGCAATTTCTATCCAATTATTATTTGAAGTAATGTTATTTAATAAAACAGAAAAACTATTACTAGTTCATTGAATATTGTACCAATTAAAAGCAATTTCCATATCAACATCTAAATTTAAATTATTATAATTAGCTTTAAATTCTTCTCAACTATCAGTATAATTACTTCAATTAAAAATAATTCCTTCTTCACTATAATAATCAGTAGAATTAACAAAAACAGCTTTTTTAGTAATATTGGCTGCAGAATTATGAAAATTTTGATTAACATTTTTATAAAGTGGTTTTTTTTGTATCATAGAATATTGATGTGAAGATGTAGTTTTAATATTTGTTACAGCACTAACTGTACAACTTGAAATTAAAATACTTGATAGTATTAATTGTAAAATTTTAATGATTACTACCTCCTTTATTTAGTTAAGAAAATAATGAAAAAAATAATGATGTTCCTAAGATAAAAAAACTAATGCAAATGATTATTGCAAAAAGCAAAATTTTACGCCATTTCTTATTTTTAACTGGTTCAGCGATATTAATTTTTTTAATTTTATTTAATTTTAATAATTTTAGTAAACAAAATAAAAATCCTGCTAATGAAATAGTAACTAAAATACTTAAAACTCCTAACATTTTTTACCTCTTCTATTTTGATATTTTTTAAGTTTTTTATTTAATCTAATAAGATATTTTTCTTTTGATGAAAGGTCTTTTTTTCCTTCTTTTTTATAAGTGTTTCTTTTATTTTTAAAATTTTGTTTAATATTATTTTTAATAACATTACTTGAAAATCTAAATCTCTTATTATTTTCAGTAATGGCATCATTATTTGTTTTTATTTCTTCTTTTTTCTTTGGACTAAAAGTTTTGATTGCTTTTGCAGCCATACCACCAGCTGAAGACCCAAATGTTTCTAAGCCTAAACCAGCTAAACCAATAATTCCAGATCTTGAAGCCATTGTCCTAGTTGCAGATTGAAAAGGATTAAAATCCAATTTACTTTTTGTCATTTGAGTATCATTGTTTAATGTATCATTAGTACTTAAACTATCAAGTTTAGAAATACCTTTGCCTAATTTATTTTTAGCAAAAATCATTGCAGTTTTAGCCATGCCACCAGCACCCATAGCCATCATTCCACCTCTAATAGTTGACTGAAACGAAGAGCTTGCTTCACTAATTCCTACTGATTCACCAACAAAAGCAGCAATTAAATTACAAAATCCTATAGTAGCCAAGCCTCCACCACATAAAAATAATATAATAAATAAAGTTTTAGCAAATAACTCAGTAGTCAAACCAGATAAGTCAGAACTTAATAAAATTTGAGTAACAGAAATAAAAATATAGTAACCAATTAAGGTTGCTGTTGAAGCTAAAAATTTAGCAATAACCATATCTTTTCATGTAAATGCTGCTTTTCCATTATCAATAACCATCACAATCATCACAACAGGACTGATAATAAATAAGAAAAATAACTCAATAATTTTTTGTATTAAAATAATTCCGATTATAAAAATAGCAAATAACATAAATCAAGTTCCAAAAATTTGAGCAATCATATTATAGTCCTGCAAATTATCTGGAGGACTATAATCATTTGGAACACCATCGGCTGTACCATCTCAAGTTGGATCACCAATATGTCACAAATACTGAGCAATATTATCACCCTTACCAAAATTATTAATTACTATATCAGCTAGACTTTGAACAATAAAATTAGCAAGAAAAAAGAAAATTGGAATTAAAAACATAAAACAAAAAGCTTTAACAGCATTTTGAATTGCTAAAACAAATTTTGTTTTTGTTTCAACTGCATCTTGAAATATTAAAATAATCATTTGAATTGTAAAAATTAAAGAGAAAATACACAGAGAAACAATAACAAATCATCAAAATTGGATTGGGATTTTACTTCAATTAAATTCTTTTGATGAGCCAAATAAAAGATCATTAATAATACCACCTGTCAAATATTCTAGTACTTTATTAAAAATAGCAATTAAACCTAATGGACCTTGAACAAAAACCCATCAAATTCAATTGCACCATATTTTATAAATTCAATTAAACATTTTCTTGCTCCATTTTCTTTTTATAAAAAAGTAGTTGTTTAACTACTTAATTTAAGTACTAATATTTAATCCTGACTGTTTAACAATTTGAATAACAACATTAGATAACCCAATAACAACCAAAGTTCCGATAATAGCAATAATTGGTCATTTTAAAGAACTTAAATAAACTGCTCTTGTATCTGGTTCATCAGAATTTCGAATTACACTTCATCAAATTCAAATTGCTTTAAGTGTAGCAAATACTACTTCTAAAATAACTAAAACACCTAAAGCAGCATTCACTCAGCCAGTTACAGCATCAATAACACTAGTCATATCAGGAACATCTGTTAATATCCATAATTGTGATAAAATTAATTGCTTCATTTATTTTCATTTTCCTCCTTAAGTTTTAATAAGATTTTTCTAATTTCTTGTGCTTCTTTAAGAGTATTTTTATTTTTCTTTAATTCTGATTCAGGATAATCATTAGGATATTTTTCTTGAAGCATTAAAGTTTTTTCTAAATTAGTAATTTTTTCTGTAAGAATTTCAATTCCTTGCAATATTTGAGCAAAAGTAAATTTTTCTCCTTTTTTTTCTAATAATAAAATTTGATATTGATATTCATTAATTTCAGATTGATAAGTATATAATCCAACTGAAATTTGATCAAGAAGTTGTTGATAGTCTTCATCACTTGTATTACCATCTTTATCATTTTTTCAATCTTCTTTAACTTGTGCAATTCATTCTTTACAATTAGCAGCATGAATTTTTGTTTCTTTAATTAAATCTTGATAATATTTAATATTTTTAATTACTATTGGTGGTTCTCTTTTTCCATTATCACTGCTATTCCTTGTTAATGGATTAAAACAAGATGAAACAGAAAAACTAAAACTACTAATTAAAATTGCTTGAATAAACAAATTTAAAAGTTTTTTCATGATTTTGCCTTTCTAATTTTTAATTTTTCCAACTAAAGCAGTATTGTTTTCAAAAATAACCCAACGAATTACTAAATGACTTCTTGAACAAAAAAAATAAAGATGTCAGCGATATGGACTAACTTGCTTAGCAGATTTATAACTTAATTTTTTACAACATTTAATTTGTTTAAGTTCCTTACAAATAACACAATTTTGATAACTATATGCTGAACAATAATTATATTGTTTGTTGGCATAAGATAATTTACTTTTTTCTACTGGTAAATATTTCTTAATAATTTCATTAATTGACATATCATTATTCCTCTCAATTCTGAAAAATGTTTATTGTCCTTTCAAGACTATAGCACGCTAATGCTAGTATTGCTTTTGGTCAGGGTTACTAGCCCCTAAAATTCATTAATGTACCAATAATTAATGAAATATTAAGTATAAGAAGTATATTCTTAAAAAGAATTTTTAACTAAATCCGGAAACAATTTTACTCAATCTAAACTGTCGTAAGTATACTGGTAAAGTGATGTATTAATGATAGTTCACAGCTATTAATGTTATTGTTTAAATATTAATATTCTTGATATTAATTATTAAAATTTATTTTTTAAATTCTAGTAAATTGATAAAATTATTTTAGTTATTATTCTTAAATTGGAGGTATTTAAAATTAAAAAAATTAAAAAAAGTTTAAAAATTATTCATCAAAATGATATAGATAGTTTAAAAATTGCTTTATTTAAAAAAACAATTATAACAGCTATTGTGAACGAGAAATCACATGAAATATTTGAAGAAAAATATGATCAATATACACATCAAATTGATCATCAAACAATTGATTTAAAAATAAATATTAAATCAGATAAATTGTTTCAAGATTGAAAAGTTGAAAATAAAGTATTTCCACTAGATGATATAATTAATAATTATGTTAGCTTTGAAAAAACAACAGAACTTGCTAAATTCTTTGAAGAAATAGATTTAAATTTTTTTTTATTAAGAAAAAATTATATTAATAAAAAAAATATTTGAATAGTAAACTGTCGAACTTTTTCATTTGAGGAAAATAAATTTAATAAGAAAAGTAAATTAAGAAATATTGATAATTCTGGATGATGATTAGATAAAGAAACTTTAAAAGTGGCGATAAATACAAATCCTTCATTCATGCTAAGAGCTAAATTATCTAGTTCTGATGATTTAGTAAAAGAATTATTATTTAAAGGAAATCAAGTTATAAGAATAAAATATTGTAAAATAAACTCTTACTTAACCGAAAAAGGATATGAATACTTAAATTCAGGAATATGGAAAAATAACTGAAAATGAATTATTTCAGTAATAGTTTCTATATTATTACCAATATTAATTCAAATATATTTTTAATTTATAAGCCCCACTTAGAGAGAAATG
>JBOFXA010000028.1:0-4245 GCA_051653845.1 Spiroplasma sp.
AACGTCAATTATTATGGTTACTCACAACCCTAATTTCCAATATGTGGCTGACACTGTGATTAGTGTTAAGAATGGTGTCATCACAACCATTAAGCATAATGCTAAGCCAAAGAAACCAAGTGAGATTAGTTGGGGTTAGAAAGATTAAGAGCATTTAAAAAACCAAATAGTAACTATTTGGTTTTTTTATTTTTAATTATTTAGATAAGGTACTAACTTGATGAAATTAGGAATTATATTGCTATTTTTTCATTGGCAATTAATATTAAAACCATTTAAAAGAATGTTATTAAGAAATATTAAATCTTTAAAATTTCCTTTATATTGAATAATATATTCATTTGTATTAGTAATTTTTACTATTTCTTTAAATCATAATTCAATTTTTTCAGCAAATAAACTGCTGATAATTTTTTGATAAAGTTCACTTTCAATATATTTTGTCTCTTTTGCTATATCTTCTTTATCAATTAAAGGATTTAAATTACTTTTATAAGTAGCTAAATCTTGAATATTACTATCACAAAATGAATAACAAATAATTGCTTCACGAATAATTTTTTCAAAATTTTTGATGAAACAAATTTTTTGATTAGTTATTAAATTAATTGCTAATAAATTAGTATTTAACAAATTTAAGTATTCAGGACTATTAGAAGTAATAATAATTATTGTATTGTGTATTTTGTTTATTTGCTTTAAATAGTTGTTTATTTGATAGAGAAATTTTGGTGTCCCATATAATTCTGGTAAGTCAAATAAAATTACTGTTGGTCTTAATTTATCTTTTTGTTGCAGAGTATTTTTTAAAATATTAAATAATAAAATTCTTAAAAAGAAATGACTATAGTTATCTTCATCAATAATGTTTTCATTATTTTTATCATAAATTTGAATTTTTAGCATTTTATCAACTAGGTTATTAATTGAGAAACTTTCTACTAAAGGTTTTAAACATAATTGATTTTTTATTGCATTTTCATTTTTAAAATAAGTTTGATTTAAAAGTTCTAAAAAGTTTTTTTCAATCCTTTCTAAGTTCTCTAATAAGAGTTTATATTTTATATTATTGGTTGTTATTATTGCTTGATTAATATTTTGAATTAAATCATTGCGAAATCCAGAAGTTTTAGTTAATTTAAGATTTTCTTTTAAATTAAAGTATTCTTTTAAATAAATAATTTGATAATCATTAATTGCTATTGGTTCATTATCGATCATGAATTTACTACTTTTTCCTTTAAATCCTTTTTCTAGAGTATTTAGCAATGTTGTTTTGCCACTACCATTATCACCAATAATAATTGCCATATTGTTATGAAATTGAATTGTTTGTTCAGTAAAAAAACTATCAGAAAATTTGATTTCTTTCATTTATTTTTTCTCCTTTATTTTTTAAAGTTCAATTAAAAATTTATTAGTCATAATTTCTTCTTGATATGACTTAGTTCCAACTAATAATTTCATTGTTTCATATTGTTTTTCTGTAACAACTAAACATCTAATATTTCCTTTAGGTGGTAAATTTTTAGCAATAATGTCATTATTTTTTGCTACTTCATCATGATTGATACATAATTTAGCATAAATTGAAAATTGCACCATGTAAAAGCCTAAATTTAATAATTTTCTTCGAAATTTATTATAATTGTGCACATCTAATTTTGTTTTAACAGGTAGATCAAACATTACAAATAAACGCATATGTCTAAATCTCATCTTGTTCATTGTTTTGTTCTTCAATTATATTAAAATTTAGGATTGGTAGTTCTAATTTATTAGTATTGTTTTCATTTAAAACAGTAATGTAAGAACGAATCATATAATCAATTGCTTTAGTTATTGTGACATATTTTTTATTGATAATAACTTTAAAATTTAATAAATTAATTAATTGTAAGCGATGATTATAAGAAATATGTTCATTTATAGTTTCAATATTTTTACTTACTCAATAATCAATTAAAGGTCGTAAAGGTTCAATAAAATCACATGCTAAATTAAAAGGATTGCTTTTACCAATATGAAAAATTCCTAAATAGTTATTTAAACCATATTTACTAATAGTTCTAGAAATGGCACTAGTTAAGATTTTATATCCATAATTTAAAGCGCTATTAATTCCATCATCACTAAATCTTACAAAGTTACTACCATAAAGTTCACGAAAAAATACTTTAGCTGCTAGTCCTTCTCTATTTGTAACATCACCAAAAGATAAAGTTTTAATAAAATTTTCCATCATTACAATACTTCTTTCATTGCATTTTAATGTTTTCATAACAAAAAGTGTATTTTTTAATTTATATTCAATAATTAATGTTTTTAAAATTAATTTATTTTGCGAATTTAAATTAATTTGTTTTTCAAAAACTGTTAGTGGTTGTCAGTGTTGATTTAATGATAGTGTTAGTCCTACAGGATCATATTTATCATCACAAATAATTATAAAAACATCGTTAGTAACTAATTTTGCTAGAATTTGTGTGGTAATAAAAGTATAATTATTTTCTAATATTAAACAATTAATATCATTTAGACTAAATAAAGCTTCTTTATCCAGTGTTGTAATGCAAAGTTGATTTTGTTTTAATGATATTTTATCTGATTGCTTAACAATAATTGATTTTCATGAGATAATCTTCAACCTCCTTTAAATAAAAAATGAATTGTAAGGATATTTAGTCCTTACAACTCATTTATAGAATAATATTTTTAGAAATATCAAAATGTCAGTAGACTAAAATACAAGGTTTTGATTAAATAAAATCAACACCAGTATTATTTTACACAAAAATATCAATAAACTAAAATGTAAAGATTGAATTAGTGATGCTGTGCCTATAATAGCCCGCTAATAAAATAACGGTTAGATTTATCTTAACTGAAATCGCGTTATTTTTAGGTCAATCAGATTTAAAAATTTCATTATTTTTAGTTTGAATTTCTGATTTAAAAAATTGTAATTGTTACTGTAGTAATTGTTGATTTAAATTCTCATCTCAAAAGCTTTTAAAATTAATATCCATTGCAAAACCTCTTATTGAAAAATAATTAATTAATGATTAAAATTATAATAAATTAAAATAAAAATACAGGGGGTTAACCAATATGAAAAAAGCACTAGTTTCTTTATCATCAATTACATTCTTAACAACTAATACTCTAGCAGTAACTGCTTGCAATAAAAATGAATACTTAAAACTTACCAATGATGAAATATTTAGCAGTCCTAGTTATCCTGGTAAATCTGGTTATCCTGGTAAGTTAATAGATTTAAGCAAAACATTTATGCTTGAATTATGAGAAAAAGAAAAGTCATGATGAGCTCTAGACAGCTTTAAAAGTTGAAAATGAGACTTAGAAAACCGAAAAGAAATAATCTTAAATACACGTGCTGGACCCATAGATATTCCTAAAGATAAATGAAAATGATGAAGACTAATAATCCGAAAAACTAAAGATAAAGGAATATATGTAAGTGATTACATAAAAATTAACAATCCAATAAAAGGAGCCAATAATGATTGATTTTGCTAAATAATATCTAAAGAATACTTAAATTTAAGATTGAACCACCCATATTTTCGCAGTTAAAGCAAAACCATTATAACCAATACTTCTACTTTCCAAAATTATATATTTAAAAGGATATTTGGTTTTATTATTTCCATCAAATACATAAGGATTAGAACTACTAATACTAAAGTTTTTACTTATTGAATAATTAAAATTAAAAGCTTGTCCATATTTTGTTTATAAAATCAATTATTATAACTAGAATATAAATCAACCTTTAAAGAATTATATCTATCAGAGTAATAAAAATATTGTGAATAAATCTTAAAACCATTGTTAGCAATTTTCAAAAAATTCACTTTTAAGAAATATTGTATTAAAAAAATCTTTCTCATTAATGCCTGTAGTTTGAGTTAAAATTTGAGTTTGTTGCAAAGTAACATTAAAATTTGGAGCTTAAAAAACACCAAATACTAACATTATCTTTTAAAATGCTTAAATAAGTTCATCGGTTTTTTAATTTAATATATTTAACATCAGTTACCCAACATTTTCTATTTTTTATTTGTTAAGTTATGTTCTCCAATATTCTTTTTTTTAATTTCAGCAGACTTTCTCATGCGTTTTTTCTGACGTAATCATAATTTTAAACCTAAAATATGCATATAACGATAAATTGTTGGTGCACTAACTTTAAATTGTTTTTCTAATTTAATATGGATTCGT
>JBOFXA010000029.1:0-1958 GCA_051653845.1 Spiroplasma sp.
AAGTAAACTCCACCAAATTTATTTAGTATTGCATAACGTAATCTATCTGATGCTCCAGCACATATATGCAAGTGTTCAAGAGTTTTTAAATATCCATCATCATATTTTTTAGTTGGAAAAATACTATCTTTTTCTTTAAAAATATCATGTAAAATAACCTGATTATTTGTATACTTTTTAATATCTTCTTGTTCATCAATGATTTTTAGTTGTCCTTCTTTAATTCAATTAGTTAGTTCTGTTTCCCTTGCATATTTTTTATCAAGTAAAAATTGTTTAGCATTTTCATCAAATGTTTTTTCAGGATTTTTTAACTGATAGTTGTAATAAAATTCATCTTTTAATCATGCTTCTAACTCATAGTCATATTCTTCTACTCCATTATTTATTTTTTTTATATGGTCAGAAATAATGCTACCTAATTTATGAGATAAAATATGGTTAGAATCAGTTCAAATATGAATTTTATATTCTGGATTAAATTTTGCTCATACTTTTAAATTATCAAATTCACCCTTAGGTGGAATACCAATTCAAATTGCATGAATATTTTTTTCACTATCATCTAACTTATTTAAATTTGCCATTTCCTTTTCAATTTCAATGATTCTTTTGTCATTTAAAATTTCATCTTTAATTTTGTAAAATAGTTTGTTTTCTTTTTCTTGTAAATTTATTTCTAGTTTTGATAATTCATTAACATCTAAATTTAAATAACTTAAATTTGCTATTTCATTGCTAAGTTCAATACTTCTGTCGTCATATTCATGTTTTGTTTTAATTCTAGAAATTATACTTTGCTTTTCTTCTTGTAAGATTTTTAGTTGTTCTTCTCTTTCAACTAACATGATTAACCTCCTTATTTTAAAAAATTTTAATTAAAAAATATGATTATAGTCTGAATAAAAATAAAAGATAGTGTGATTATTGTCAATTTTTTTATTATCTAAATGCTATATAAAATTTTAGTTATTTTTATTTTTCAAATAGTTTCTAGTTCTTCTTTCTTGATTAATAAAATATTTGCTATTCTCGTTCTTCTTCTGGTTCTTCTTTAATATTTAAGTCTTGCATTTTTTTTAGTTGCAAATCTAAATTGTTAAAATATTTTTTTGTTTCATCCTTGTTAGCTCAAAAAAGAGACTTTAATTCTAAAGGATTTTTAAAGGCATGTTTATGTAAATAAGGAACAAATCAACTACTAGCAATACTGTTAAGAGTATTTAAATTAGCAATTTTGGGTTGGTTGCAAGATGAAAAATAAAAATCATCATCAATTTCTTCGATTGAATAATTAATATTACCAGGACCAGTATGATGTATTATCATCTGAGATTTATTAATTAGTTTTTTACTAGTAGACATATTTTTTATTTTTTCATCTATTGTTTCAATTTTTTTCATTACCTCTTGTAAAAACTCAGAATTTTCTTTATTAATAATAAAAGCATTGCAAAGTGCTGTATCATTTCTAAGATAAGTACTTTGTAAAGAATTGTTAATGGGAAAATTGGATAATTTTATCTCGGGTTCTAATTTTAAATTCAGACTTTTAAATTCTTTAGCAATTTCTTGGAAAATTTTTTGATTTTTCTCAAAATTACCACTAAAAATATGTTCCCAGTGTTTAGAAAAATTTTTGATTTTTTTATCATTGTTTAATTGATTTAAACAATCAAGTGTAATCATCTGATTTATTATTAATTCAAATTTTTGATTTGATAAATCCTGACCATTATAAATATTATTTCATTGTACTGAATCAATTAGATTATTTATTGATTGATTATTTGTTAAATTTTCTAAATTAAAATTTGTCATTAAATCAGTGTCTAAGTAAACTCCACCAAATTTATTTAGTATTGCATAACGTAATCTATCTGATGCTCCAGCACATATATGCAAGTGTTCAAGAGTTTTTAAATATCCATCATCATATTTTTTAGTTGGAAAAATAC
>JBOFXA010000030.1:0-43033 GCA_051653845.1 Spiroplasma sp.
ACGAATCCATATTAAATTAGAAAAACAATTTAAAGTTAGTGCACCAACAATTTATCGTTATATGCATATTTTAGGTTTAAAATTATGATTACGTCAGAAAAAACGCATGAGAAAGTCTGCTGAAATTAAAAAAAAGAATGTTGCAACTGGTTTTATTGTTGGGTGATTTTTATCAAAAAACAATGACTTGCGACTTTATATTAAAACATGGAAGACAGCAGAAAAGTATCGTCAATTAAAAACCAAAATGATTGTTCACTCTGATAATGGTAGTCAATATACAGCAGAATGAATGTGAAATTATGCTAAAAAACATAATATTTTAATTTCAGTTTCTTGTCCAGGCAATTCATTAGATAATGCTACTTGTGAAACTTTTTTCTCACAATTGGTTCATGAAAATCCCAATCTTGAAAAGTGTGATTCTTTTGATAGTCTTTCTAATCTAATTGATAAATACATAAATTATTATAATTACAATCGAATAACCATAAATCTTAAATGTCCACCGGCTTTTGTTTATTTACTAAGTATCAAAGAAAAAACTAGTTTGTTGATTGTAAAACAAACTAGTTTGTCATAAAAAAGCTTTTGTATACTTGACTGAATATATTCATTGTATAAAGATGATAATTATTCTTTATATCATTTTTCTATACTTAGAGGATTATATTCAAGCCCTTTTAGGGGGCTTTATTTTATTTAACTGTTATTGTGTATTTAGCGTTAGCTTCTGATAATTTATTTTCTTTTGCTTCATTATCGTATCATTTTATAATACTTTTCCCATTTATATCTTTTAAACTGTTGCTTGTTCATAGTTTAATACCGTTAGCTAGTTGTTCATCACTAACCATGTCAGTCCATCCTATATAAAATTCTGGTGGTGTTATTATGTTTTCATCTTCTAATTGTTGTTTAACTTGTGTAACTAATATTTCTTTAACATCTTTTTTTTCTGTTCCAATTTTTAAATTGAAGTGAAAAGTTCTGGCTTCAATTATGGTTTTGAAATTATCAGTTGATAATTTGATTTTTTGTGTTTCTTCTATATTATTATTGCATGCCACTGTTGTTAGAGCTGTAGTTCCTACTATTGTAGCTAGTCCTAGTGTTCTTATTAGTTTAATCACTTTTTTACTCCTTATAATTTTTGTATTTCTAATAAATAATAACAAAATAAAAATCAAATTGCTACTAAATAATTATTTTTGGATACTAAAAAAAGAAAAATAAATACTTAATCTTTCAAACAAGTACTTATTTATAATAAAAAAATCTAGCAACTAAACTTAGCAAATGATTTTATTGTTTTAAGAATCTCTTCAACAACCTCATCAGAATTCTTATTATTAGTATCAACTACCAAGAAAGATAATTTATCACGTTGCTTTAAATATCATTCATGATATTTTTGATGCAACAGTTCTCAATAACTAACATCAACATGTTTTTCTGATTCTCTACCTCTTTGCCTAATTCTTTTTATTGCATTCTCAGTAGTAACTTGTAAGTAAACAATTAAATCTGGTTTGATTTTAGGATTAAAATATAAAGATGAAATCACAACATGATTATAAAAATCATAATAAACTTGATAATCAGTATCATCTATATTATTTTGGGTTTTTAAAACTTCAACAAAAATTGGATCTTCTAAAATACTACGATCAAAAATAACATTTTTTTCATCAATAGCATCTTTTAATTGTTTGCTACGAGCCATCAACATAAATACTTGCATTTTAAAAGCAAATTCTTTTGGATTTGCATAAAACTTATCTAAATACGGATTAGTTGCTACAGGTTCTTGCATAATTTTAAATTTTAATTTTTCTGCTAATTTAGAACTAACTGTACTCTTCCCAACCCCAACAACCCCAGCTAAAACAATTTTCACAGGTTCCTCCAAATATTATTAATTCATACATTTATTATAGTCTATCTTAAAAAAAATTATAAAAATTTATCTGTTTAAATTGTTATTTATTTTTTTTAAAATTTATAAAATTGATATAATTAAAATTGCGTCAAAAGAAAGGGAACAAATTATGTACTCCAATAAATTAATTCAATCATTAAACAAAGATTTAACTGAACATTTTCCACATTTAAAAACAATTGAAAAACACTACCATATTACTCATGAAGGTGTTTCAAAAATGGTAATGCTTGATCGCTATGCTCAAAAAGATAAAAATCTAATTAGTTTAAAAACTGGTGATTTAGTAATTACTGTAATCAAAGAAGATGCAGTTTTTCCTACAAGAGCAATTGGTTATGTAACTGAACAAATTAATAATGATACTTATGCAATTAAAATTGAAGAAGAATATATTTCAGTAATTGATCCTAATTTAATAAAGATTTCTGGTAAGGTTGGCATTATTCACAAACAAAAATATGAATTAGAAAAGCCATTAGAATTATTCTATGAACAAATTGCCTATCGTGTTAGTAAAAGTTTATCACTTGAAGAAGTTACAGAAGAAAAACAAAAAAAGCAACTAAATAATTTTTATCATGAACTAAAAAATTTAAATATCATTCCTGCAGGAAGAATACTATATGGAGCAGGAAGTGATTCTGATGTTACTTTTTTTAATTGTTTTGTTATGCCTTTCATTAAAGATTCTCGTGCAGGAATTGCCAATCATCGTCAACAAGTAATGGAAATTATGTCTCATGGTGGTGGAGTTGGTTCTAATGGATCAACTTTAAGACCCAAAGATACAATTGTTAAAACTGTTGGTGGAAAATCATCAGGATCTGTTTCTTGATTAAATGACTTATCTACTTTAACTCATTTAGTAGAACAAGGTGGTTCTAGACGAGGAGCACAAATGATTATGCTTGCTGATTGACATCCTGATGTGATTGAATTTATTATTTCAAAAATGCAAAATCCAAAAATTCTGCTTTGATTAAAAGAAAATTCAAAATCTGATATTATTCGTCAAGAAGCAAGTAAAAAATTAAAATTTGAACCACTTTCTGAAGAAGAATATGAATCTTATCAAGCAATTTTAAATAACGAAGATTTAATTAAAACTGATATTATTGAAAATGCCAAACAAAAATTAGCTATTGGTGGCCAATGAAAAGTTCTAAGAAAAAACTTTCTAACAGGAACTAATATTTCTGTAACAATTTCTAATGAGTTTATGAAAGCAGTTGCTAACAATGATAATTGAGATTTAAGATTTCCAGATTTAGATAACCATACAACCACTCAAAAACAAGCATATGATGAGCACTGAAATAAAATTGGAAATATCTATGAATGAGAAAAAATGGGTTATCCAATTAAAACTTATAAAACAATAAAAGCTAGTGATTTATGAGACTTAATTAATTTTTGTGCAACTTATTCAGCAGAACCAGGAATATTTTTTATTGATAAAGCAAATGAAATGACTAATGCTTCTTCTTATGGCATGAAAGTTGTAGCAACCAATCCTTGTGGTGAACAACCTTTAGCACCTTATTCTGTTTGTAATTTAGCAGCAATTAATTTAGCTAACTTTGTTGATAAAAAAACTAATAAGGTACTCTATCAAAAATTAAGCAACACAGTAAAAATTTGTGTTCGCTTACAAGATAATGTTATTGATGCAACTCCTTACTTTTTAGAAGCAAACAAAAAACAAGCCCTTGGTGAAAGAAGAATTGGTTTAGGAGTAATGGGTTTACATGATTTACTAATTTGAGCAAATTTAAAATATGGCTCAAAAGAAGCTAATGAAGTAACTAACAAAGTTTTTGAAACAATATCTACTAGTGCTTATCGTGCTTCAATTGAAATTGCTAAAGAAAAAGGTTCATTTCCCTTTTTAAAAGAACGAGAAGCTTTCATTAATAGTGGATTTATGAAAACTATGCCTGAAGATATTAGAAATGATATTTTAAAATATGGAATTGCTAATTCTCACTTGCTAACAGTTGCACCAACTGGATCAACAGGAACTATGGTTGGAGTATCAACTGGTCTAGAACCTTATTTTGCCTTTTCATACTTTAGAAGTGGTCGCTTAGGAAAGTTTATGGAAGTTAAAGCTAATATCGTTAAAGAATGATTAAACTATCATCCTGAATATAAAGAAAAACCACTTCCTGACATCTTTATTTCTGCAATGCAATTAAAGCCAGAAGAACATGCTGATGTTCAATGTATTATTCAACGTTGAGTTGACTCATCAATTTCTAAGACTGTTAATGCTCCAAAAGGTTATTCAGTTAAAAAAGTTGAAAAAATTTACTATAATCTTTACCATGGTGGAGCTAAAGGTGGGACTGTTTATGTTGATGGTAGCAGAGATAGCCAAGTACTTTCTTTATCAGATGATGACAACCAACAACTACAAGAACAAGTAAATTTAGTTGATTTAGGTCTAACAACAAATTTAACTACTGAATTTGAAACAACAGTAAAACCAATCAAGCCAGGTTGAAGAAGTGATCGCCAAGATCGTAAAATTGGTACAAATCTTGGAGATTTATGTCAAATGTGTAAAGAAGGAATTTTAGTCCTATCTTCAGGATGCTTCACTTGCAATAATTGTGGTATGCAAACTAAATGTGGGTTATAAAAAAATAAGAAAATCAGATAACAATGAATTGTAATTACAAGTACAACACTTAAAATAATTTAAATAAATGTTTCCTATAAATTTTTAGCAGATAAGCAATCAAAGATTTTATGAGGCATTTTATTTATTTTATTAATTAACTTCTTGTAACTGATTTTCTTTTATATTTATCAAAATTAGTTTCTTTTAAATTTCATAACAAAATTTTGCTATGAAAAATAGCATCATTTGCTTGATATGTTTCTTGATTTAATAAACTAAACATTTAAATACTATTTATAATTAGTCATAAAGACACCCTTATCTAGTTTTTATCAATTTAAGAGTGTCTGTTTTTTTATTTTTTGTTTAAGTATGCTAATTCTTCATCAATATTTAAACGCTTAAATAATAATTCTGTCTTATCAACTTTACTGTTAGCAATATCATTCAAGTCAAAATCCTCAATCAAAGTTGTAGAAGCCTTTAAACCTAACTGACTTTGAATCTTACTTGATGAATCAACTAAAATTGGTGATAGTAAAATACTGATAATAAAAAGACCATTAGTAAAAAGATTCAAGACATTATTTAATTCAGCTATTTGTTTATTTTTAAATAAATCTCATGGTCTAACATTATCAATGAATTTATTAAGCTTAGCAATTAATTTTCAAACAACTTCAATAGCATTTGTTACTTGATATTCATCCATTAAAATGTGAAAATCTTTAATTGTTGTTTGAAAACTAAAAATTAATTCACTTTGATTTTTTTTCATTGTTTGATTATCAAAATTAGGAATCTTACTATTAGAGTATTTGATAATCATTGTTAGTACTCTTGATAATAAATTTCCTAAATCATTAACTAAATAAACATTAAAAAAATTCAAAAACCCTTCATGACTATATTTACCATCAAAACCAAAATTAATTTCTTTAATTAAAAAACAACGAAGAGCATCAGCACTATATCGTTCAATCAAAATTCTTGGATCAATAATATTACCTTTTGATTTTGACATCTTGCCTTCATCATTAATAATTCATCCATGAGACAAAATTTGCTTTGGTTGTCTTAAATTTAAAGCCATTAATAAAATTGGTCAATAAATAGTATGAAATCTAGTAATTTCTTTTCCTAATAGTTGAACAATCTCACAATTTTCATCAACTCAAAATTTTTGGAAATTACTATCATCTTCTTGTAAGTATCCTAATGCAGATAAATAATTACTTAAAGCATCAATTCAAACATAAATTATGTGTTTCTTATCTTCTAAAACTGGTATTCCTCAAGTAAAACTAGTTCTAGTAACACTTAAATCAGATAATCCTGGATTAATAAAATTATTAATCATTTCATTTTTTCTGCTTTCAGGAAAAATAAATGATGGATGACTTTGATAATAGTCTAATAATTTTTTACTATAAGTGCTTATTCTAAAAAAATATGAATCTTCTGATAAATTAACTAAATTACCACCACAATTTTTACAAGTATTATTCTCTTTATTAATTTGAAAATCAGTTACAAACTCTTCATCAGAAACACAGTATCATCCTTGATATTTGCCTAAATAAATATCATTTTTAGCTAATAAGGTACTAAAAATTTTTTGTACTGTGTTAATATGATTCTTATTAGTTGTTCTAATAAAACAAGTGTAATCAATTTTTAATTTAGTTCATAAATCTTTAAACTGTTCAACAACATTATCAACAAATTTTTGGGGACTAAGATTTTTTTCTCCTGCTGATTTAGCAATTTTTTGTCCATGTTCATCAGAACCAGTTAAAAAGAAAACTTCATAGCCTTGACTTTTTTTATAGCGTGCTAAAACATCAGCAATAGTTGTAGTGTAAGCATGTCCTAAATGCAAAATATTACTTGGATAATAAATTGGAGTTGTAATATAAAAACGTTTACTCATCTTTGTTCCATTTCTTTTATTTAAAAACTTTTTTAAAAATATAATCAACATTACTTAAAAATTGTTTTTCATTGTAACATTGATTTAATTGCTCTTGTGATAAATATTTGTCAATCTCATTTTCTTTTAAAACCACTTTAAAATCTTTATTTTCTTCTTGACAAATTAAAGTAGTTTTTTGAATAAAATCATATGCTTTTTCTCTTGTTACTTTTGGATTATTCTTAATTATTGCTAAAAGAACTGGTTGAGAAAAATAAAGATTATTAGCTTTAATCAAATTACTATCAATTGCTTTAGTACTAACAACTAAATTTTCTAACACATCTAACATTCTTTTAGCAATAAAGTCTAAAGCATGATAACTATCAGGTAAAATAATTCTTTCATTAGAACTATGAGAAATATCACGTTCATATCATAATAGATTATTTTCATAGCCAACACTAACATAACTACAAATTAACCTTGCTAGACCCATAATATTTTCACAAGCAATAGGATTCTTTTTATGAGGCATTGAACTTGAACCCTTTTGATCTAAATCAAAGCCTTCTAATAGTTCACTTACTTCACTACGTTGACTTAATCTAATTTCTAAAGCAATTTTTTCAATTGTTGAAGCAATGTTTGCTAAAGTTGTTAGTAAAAAACTATGACGGTCACGTTGAACAACTTGAGTAGCACAACTATCAACTTTCATATCTCATTTTTTAGCAACAATTTCACTTACTTTTGGTGAAACATGAACAAAGTTACCAACTGATCCAGTAATTTTAACAATTTCAATTTGTTGTCTTGCTAAATTTAAACGTTGCAATTGACGAGAAATTTCATCATATCATAAAGTAAATTTTAGCCCTAAACTAGTTGGTTCAGCAAAAACTCCATGAGTTCTTCCAATAATTAATTGATCTTTATATTTAAATGCTAATTCTTTTAATTTCTTTTGTAAGGCTAATAAATCATCATTAATAACGCTATTAGCTAACTTAATTTGATAATTTTGAACACTATCAACCATATCAGTTGAAGTTAGACCAAAATGAATTCATCGACTTTCATTTTTTAAACTGCTACTTAACATTCTTGTAAAAGCAACAACATCATGTTTTAATTGTTTTTCTAATTTTTCCATTAATGGAAAATTTAATTTGCTAATTTTTTTAATTTTATCAGCATCTTCTTTGCTAATAACATCTAATTCACTTAAAACTTGACAAACATCCACTTGAAATTTTAATCATAAAGTAAAACGATTCTCTTTATTTCAAATATCTTTCATTGCTTGAGTCATGTAACGATCTATCATAATTACTCCTTAAAATTCCTTAAATTAAAATTGTTTGGTTTCTATTTGGACCAACTGAAAAAATTATAATTGGTACACCAACTAATTCACTAATTTTTTTCAAATAATTTTGTGCATTCACTGGTAGTTCTTTAAATTTAGCAACATGAGTAATATCTTCAGTTCATCCTGGTAAAGTAATATACTTAGGTTTACAAAGTTCAAAATTTTTCACCTGACTAGGAACATAATTAATTTCTTTATCATTTAAAAAGTAACTAGTACAAATTTTTAATTTCTTTATGCCCGTAAGAACATCTAATAAAGTAATTGCTAAACCAGTAAAACCATTAATCTCAGCACTATATTTAGCAATAACAGCATCAAATCATCCAATTCTTCTTGGTCTTTTTGAAACTGTACCATATTCATTACCAACTTTACGAATCATATTAGCAATTTCATCTTTAAATTCAGTTGGAAAAACTCCTGCTCCAACTCTAGTATTATATGCTTTAGTAATACCAATAATATTAACTACTGCTTTTAAAGGCAAGCCACTTCCTATAGCAATTGAACTTGCAACTGGATGAGATGAAGTTACAAAAGGATAAGTACCATGATCTAAATCTAGTAAAGTGCCTTGTGCTCCTTCAAATAAAATTTTTTGTTCTAAGTTTAATTTTTCTAATAAAAATGTTCTAGTATCAGTAATATATTTTTCAAATTGGGGCAATAATTCATTAAAAATTCTTTCTATAATAACTTGGTCATTAAATATTGTTTGATAGTTATAAATAGTTTTTAAAAGTTTATTTTTATTTTTAAGATTTAATTGCAATTTTTTAATAAATTCATCTTTATCTAACAAATCACCAATTCTAATACCAATACGATTAACCTTATCAGCATAGCAAGGACCAATGCCTTTTTTAGTTGTTCCAATTGCTTGATCTTTTCTTGCCAATTCTTGACATTCATCTAATGCTAGATGATAAGGAAAAATAATATGAGCACGATCAGAAATTTTTAAATTATCACAACTATAGCCATTTTCTTTCAAATAATTAATTTCACTAACTAATTTTTCTAAATTAACAACACAACCATTAGCAATAACACAAGTAACCTTTTGATTAAAAATCCCTGAAGGAATAATACTTAATTTAAATTTTTTATTATCAAAAACAATTGTATGACCAGCATTATCTCCTCCACTTCAGCGAACAATGACATCAGCATTTTGAGCAAAATAATCAGTAATCTTCCCCTTGCCTTCATCTCCTCATTGACTACCAATTACAGCTGTTGTTTGAAATTTTGTATTTAACATTTTATTATTTTCCTCTTTCATTTAATTTTTACTTGAAAAGTAAAAATTAGAATAACTAAAATTGTTGATTATTAAACTTATTCATTAAACTAGAAATATCACTATTATCAAGCCAAGCTAAGATTGCACTAACAAAAAAATCTTGATTATTATTAATTGCTAACAATTCTTGATAACTAAAATTACTTAAAACCCAGTCAGCAGTATTAAATTTCTCATTTTTACCAATACCAATTCTTAATCGCAACAAATTTTTAGTTTTGGTTTTAGCAAAAATATCTTTTAAACCATTATGACCTGCTGCTGAACCAGTATTTTTAAATTGAATTCGACCAAAATTCAAATCAATTTCATCATGAATAACTAAAATATCTTCTGCCTTAATTTTAAAATAATGAAAAAAATTAGCAAGACAATTTCCAGATAAATTCATAAAAGTTAAAGGTTTTAATAAAATAACATCTTGGTCTTTATATTTAGTTTTAACAAATTCTCCATCAAATTTATGTTGTTTTAATGAAACTTTTAAATGGTTACTTAAACTATCAATAATCATAAATCCAATATTATGTCGTGTTATTTCATATTGTTTGCCTGGATTACCTAATCCAACAATTAATTTCATTATTTTTTTTATTCCTTTATTTTTTAATCTTTAACTAAAGTTTTATTCTTACTATCATAAACTTTAGTTAAAGATTTATTTGCAATTGAAGCAGCAATCATTTCAGCAAGAAAATCAGAAATAGAAATAACTTTTAATCCTTTAAACTGTTTTTCTTTGGGAATACTAATGGTATCAGTTACAACAACCTCAGTGATATCACCAGAACTAATTGCTTCTTTGAATTTATCAACGGCATTAACACTAAAAAGACCATGCGTTGCTAAAATATGAATTGTTTTAGCACCATGTTTTTTAATTGCTTTAGCTGCATTAATAATTGTGCCACCTGTATCAATCATATCATCAATAATAATAGCATTTTTACCTTTAACATCACCCAAAACAAATTTTACTTCACTTTCATTTGGTCTAACTCTTCTTTTATCAATAACTGCTAATGAACAATTAAGAAAATTTCCTAGTCTTCTAGCACGAGTAACACCACCATGATCTGGAGAAACAACAACTAAATTTTTTAGATTTTGCTTAATGATATAAGCAGCTAAATCTTGAGTTGATCTTAAATCATCAACTGGAATATCAAAATATCCTTGTTCTTGTGGTGAATGTAAGTCAACAGTCATTAAACGATTAATCCCGGCAGTTGCTAATAAATTAGCAATTAATTTACAAGTAATTGGTTGTCTACCTGTCATCTTACGATCTTGTCTAGCATAACCAAAATATGGAATCACAGCATGAATTTTTGCTGCTGATGCTCGCATTAAAGCATCAATGGTAATTAACAACTCCATTAAATTTTCATTAACTGGTGGCGATGTTGATTGAATTAAATAAACCTCTTTTCCTCTAACTGAAGTTTTTAATTGAATATTAAATTCACCATCAGCAAAACGACTTACATCAATTTCTCCTAATTTGATATTTAATTTCTCACAAACTAATTGACTAAATTCTTTACTTGCACTTAAACCAAAAATAACTACATTATCTTTTTCAAAAATGCTCATCAATTACTCCTCTCTTTATTTTATTTTGGATAAAAAAATCTTTTCTTCTAGTTTCATTATACTAATAAAATTTACTAATTAAATTATTTTTAATTCAAATTAAAAATAATTTGACTGAAATATTTTAATTAAAATTTGATTTTTTTATCATTTTTTAAAATTAAAAATAACTTTTGAAACATTTCAAAAGTCAAATCTTCAGCTCGAATTGTTAAAAATCAACCTAATTCTTCTAATAAACTAGTTGCTGCTTCTTTTTCTAAATACTTTGTTAAATTATTAATTAAAATCTTTCTCTTATTAGCAAAACAAGAACGAACAAAAATTCAAAACTCTGTTTCATTTTTAAGAGCAATTTTATCCTTAACTTTAAATAAAACTACACTACTAGTAATTTTAGGAGCAGGAAAAAATGATTGAGGACTAACATCAAACATAACCCTAACTTGACAATAAAATTGACACATAATTGATAAGTTATTATAATTTTTAGTTTTTATTTTAGCATTTAATCTTTGAGCTACTTCTTTTTGCATCATTAAAACAAAAGCAGAAAAAAAATGAATGTTTTCTAATAATTTTAAAATTATTGGTGAAGTTAGATAATAAGGCAAATTAGCAACAACAATAATATCTTGTTTGCTGTCAAATTCTTTTTTGATTAAACTTGATAAATCAAGTTTTAAAAAATCTTGATTAATAATTACTAAATTATCAGTATTTTTAAATTCTTGATTTAAATAAGAAACTAACTTCTTATCAATTTCAACACTAACAACTTTTTTTGCTTTACTAACTAAAAATTTTGTAAGATGACCTAACCCTGTACCAATCTCAATAATATTTTTATTTTCAATCTCAACAACTTCAGAAATTTTTTTAATAATATTCTTATCAAATAAAAAATTTTGACCAAAATTCTTAATTGGATGTAAATTATTTTTTACTAAAATATTTTTAATTTCTTTCATATAAATTTACCTCAGAATAAAAGTGTTAAGAATTAAGTTCAAAATTTTTTAATAAAGTTCTTTTAGTTTTAAAATATAAAGTTAAAATTATAATTCCAGGAATCAATCCAGCAAACAAACTAATCAAACCAATAAAAAATACTTTTCTTTTTGGATTAATTAAAAACAAAACAGAAATCCAAAAACTAATAATTTCAACCATAGCAATAACAACTAAAAAAATAATTCAAAATAAAGATAAATTACTAATAAAAGCATAAGTAATAGCAATTGCAAAAATCGCTGTGGAAAAAATCATTCCTAATATTGCTGCAATTTGTAATTTTTTTTTCTTAATTTTCATTTATATTTCCTTTTAAAATTTTAAAACTCTAAAGTTTGTTTCACTTTATTAGCACTTTCTTGATCTAGCAAAACACTAACAATTTTTAAAGCAAATGCAAAAGCACAACCAATTGACTTACCAGTAATAATATTATTACTAACTACAACTGGTTCATTAGTTTTAATGGCATTTTCTAAACCATTTTCACAACCTGGATAGAAACTAACTTTTTTATTATCTAATAATTTTAACTGCCCTAAAATTTGTGGGGCTGCACAAATTGCTGCAATTAATTTATTTTGATCATGAGCAAATTCAACTAATTTACTTTTTAGTAATTCATTTTTATTTAAATTATCAACACCAGCACTACCACCAGGTAAAATTAAAATTTTATAATCAGAAAAATTAATTGTGCTAATTGATTTTTCACATTTAATTTTAAGCTCATGATTTGATTTTACTAACAAATCATCACTAATACTAACAACACTAGTATTAATTTTAGCTCTTCTTAAAATATCAATTATAATAATAGCTTCACCCATTTCATAACCTGGTGCTAAAAATATTGCTGCTCTAATATTATTATTTATCATGTTTACCTTACCTTTTATTTTAAATTAAATAAAGCTATAGCATTCTCATTAGTTATTTTACGAATATTTTGTTCTGGTAGTGATTTCAATTCAGCAATTTTTCTAACAGTAAAAATAATGTTTACAGGAAAATTAATTGTTAGACCCGTTAGTTTATTTAGTTTTTTTCCTCTTAAAGGTTCTGGAGTTAAATAAGGAGCATCAGTTTCAACTAAAATGCGATTATTAGGAATATATTTTACTACTTCTTGCAAATCCTTAGCATTTTTATAAGTTAAGTTACCAGCAAAAGAAATATAAAATCCTAATTTTAAAAATTTCTGAGCAATTTCGTTTGTTCCAGTAAAGCAATGCAAAAGACCTTTAGTAATTCCTTCTTTTTTAACTATTTCATAAGCATCATCAAAAGCATTACGAATATGTAATAAAACTGGAAGATTAAATTTCTTGGCAAGTCTCAATTGTTCAATAAATCACTTTTTTTGTTCTTTAGGTTTAGTGTAACTATGATAATAATCTAAACCAATTTCACCAATTGCAATGACTTTTCCTGTTTGAATTAGTTTTACTAATTCTTTCATTGTTTGCTTACTACATGTATCAACAATTGTTGGATGGATACCAACAGCAGCATAAATTTTTGGAATATTTTTATCTTCACTATATTGATAAACTTGCGAAACTGACTGATTACTACTTTCTAAATCATAAGAAACATTAAGAATATTACCAATACCAGCATAAAAAGCATTATTTAAAATATTAATAATTTCCTGTTCTTCATAATGCTCTGACATTAAATGACAATGTGTATCAAAAATTCCAATATTTATCATCCTTTTCCCCTTATATTTTATTTTCCCAAACAAAATCGCTTAAAAATTTCATCAATTAAATCAATTTGATTATCTTTTCCTTGAATTGATAGTAATAAATTTCATGCTTTTTGTAAATAAATAACAACTAAATCAACTGGTACACCACTTTTCAATTCTTCATAAGCTTGAATCACATTAAATTCAACTTCATCTAAATATGCTAATTGTCGAGTATTAATTAAAAGCAATTCATTATTAAAATCAATTTTAGTTGGAATAGCCTTATTTTTTATTGCTTGAATTAGTGAACTAATATCTTGCTTTAAAGCACTAATTCTAACAGCTTCCCTCATTTGTAATTTTAACCTTAAATCACTTTTATTAACAGCAATAATATAATTTTTATTTTTAATTAGTTCTATTAAATCATAGTCTTCTTTTGTTAAGTCTTTTGAACCATCTAACACTAAAATTACTAATTGGGCTTTTTTAATACTTTCTTTACTTTTAATAATACCAATTTTTTCAATTTGATCTTCTGTTTCTCTAATTCCTGCTGTATCAATTAAATTTAAACTAATTTCACCTAAATTAATTTTACCTTCAACTAAATCTCTAGTTGTTCCTTGAATTTCTGAAACAATTGCTTTATCTTCTTTTAACAAAGCATTTAATAAAGAAGACTTACCAACATTAGGTTTACCAATAATAACTGTATTAAGACCATCTTTAATAATTTGAGTAATTTGACTATGTTCTTTAATTATTTTAATTTTTTGTAAAAATTTATTAACCTCACTAATCAAAGAATGATTAGTAACTTCTTCAACACCATCATATTCAGGATAATCAATGTTAACATTGATTTGTGCAATTAAAGTTAACAAATCTTCTGATAAATTATTAAGTAAATTAGTACTACAACTACCCAAACTATTAATTGCTGTTTTTAAAATTGCATCATTTTCTGCAAAAATCAAATCATTAATTGCTTCTGCTTGAATTAAATTAATCTTATTATTTAAAAAAGCACGCTTACTAAATTCACCTCTTTCAGCCATTCTAATTCCTAAACTAAGTAATAATTTAATAATTTTTTGCGTAACTAAAACTCCTCCATGACAATTAATCTCAATACTATCTTCACCAGTAAAAGATTTAGGAGCTCTGTAACATGCTAAAACTACCTCATCAATTTTATTTGCTTCTACATCATGAATGTAACCATTAACTAAAGTATAACCTTTCTGATGTAAAATATTTTTGCTAAAAATTTTATTAAGCAAACTATAAGTATTAGAACCAGAAATTCTGATAATACTAATTGCTTGGTTAACTAAAGTTGAAGCACTAACAACAATTGTATCATTAATATATTTCATTTTTTTCACCAAATTTAAAGCCTAAGATTTTTCTTAGGCTAGATTGTTAAATTATTAATTTATTCTTCTTTGATAATAACAATATGACGTAAAAATCCATTTCCCTGAGAAAAACTTGAAAAACCATCAATTTCCTTAACCAATTTATGAACTATTTTTCTTTGATCATTTGGCATTGGTTTAAAATGAAATGGTTTATTTGTCTCTTTAATATTTTTAATTGCAAAATAAATTTGTTTTTTAAAAAAATATTTTTGATTGTGCAAGTGATTGTTTACATTAATTTGAATTTGATATCATTTAGAAAATTTATTGAAAATATAACTAATTAATAAATTTTGAATTGCACTAATAACATAACCATATTTTTTTAATAAAAAAGAATTATCTCTTTCACAATTAAATTTAATATAAAATTTATTTTCAGTCAAATAAATTTTTTCATGAAAATCTTTAATTGCAAAAATTTCTAAAATTTTATGAAATTGAATAATTAAATATTCTTCAACATCTTTATTAGTAAAAACTAAAATTTTATTTATGGTTCTAAACAAACCTTTTTCATTACTTAATAATTTATAAAATGTTTCTGAATCTAATTTTTTAATAAAATTATCTAATTCAATATTTTTTTTAAAAACTTTTACTTCCATATCTCACCCATTTTAAAATATTAATATAATATATTAATATTTTAAACTAATTTTAGCTTTTTTGGATTTTTGTATGTTTTTAATTTTATTATTAGCTGTCTTAAAACCATTTTTAATTTTTGTTGCAAAAGATTCTTGAATTGTTCCCTTTTTCTTATAACGATTCTTTTTATGCTTATTATAATAATGAAAGCCAAGAGTTTGAAGAATTTGAATTCCCCCAGAAATAATTCAGTAAATTCCCACTCCAGCAGGAGTACCAAAAACAAATCCAGTAAACAATACAATAAATACTGTTTGAATAATAAATTGTTTTTTCATTGCAACTTTTGATTCTTTAGTTTTTATTTTTTGTTTTGAACGATTTAAAAACATTGGAAGTAACATTGAAGTTAATTGAATCGGTAAATAAACAACAATTATTACTAAATAAATTCACTGGCCCTGAGTTATCATTGATCAAGGAGTTTCAATTAATTTAACTAAACCTACTTGTGTTGTCTTTAATAACGTTGTTGATTTAATTACAGTAAACATCGCTGTTAAAAACGGAATTGCTAGAAACATTGGAATAAATGAAGAAATTGGATTAATTCCTTCTTTTTTATAAATTGCCATCAGTTCCATTTGCATTTTTTGTTTTGCATAAGGATCATGAGAATATTTATATTTCGCTTGGATTTCTGCAGTCTTTAACTGTACAGCTTGTAATCGTTCTTGATTTTGTTGTGCCTTAAAAGTGAAAACTAGGGTCATCAATTTGATAATTAAAGTTGTAAAGAAAATAGCAAAAATAACTGCTGCTGGATTTACAGCATTTCCAGGTCCACCACTTAAACCATGAACAATATTAACTAAAAGCCAAGCAATAGGATAAACAAATAAGCCATAAAATGGTGATTTAGTTACTGTCCAAGCTTGTCCTCAACTACTAATACCATTAAATGAATATTCATAAATTGTACCATTATCAAAATGAAAAATATGATGTTTATAAATGCCATCAGTTCCAATTAATAATTCAAAAAAAACAGCTGCAATATTATGATTTTTAAAATCATAAACTGAATTAACATAACCTGTAGCAACATTAGAATCTCCTAACATTTGGCCACAGCCTCAAATCGTTGAAACTAACAAAAATGTTCCTAAAACAATTTTTGTTCATTTTCAAGTTATTTTTAATCATTGATTTTTTCTTTTTTGTTCTTCAGGAAATAAAAACTGTTTATATCTCATTTTATTTATTTTCCTCTTTCATTAAAACCTTATTTAAAAGGCTAAGCAAAGAAAGTTTATTAGTATTATAATCATTATCTAAATAATTCTTTTTAACCATAATTATAATATCAATTGATCATTCTTTAGTAACATCATTTAACATATGTTTAATTTGACGTTTAATTTTATTACGAATAAAAGCTTTGCTAACACGTTTTTTAGGTATTGAAATTCCAATCCTAATAGGTTTAGTATCATGACGATAGAAATAATAAATAAAAAATTCACGATTATTTATATATTTACCATTTTTAAGTACTCGTTCAAATTGATAATTTTTTAATAAGCGATATTTTTTTTTCATTATTTCACCATTAATAAATTAAGCTGTTAATTTTTTTCGCCCTTTTTTTCTTCTTCTACTAATTAAATTTTGTCCAGTTGCTGATTTCATACGAGCAAAAAATCCATGAGTTTTTTTTCTTTTAATTTTACTTGGATTATATGTTGGTTTCATTTTTTTCTCCTTCTTACAATTCTTAATTCATCTTAATTAAATATTTATTAATATTAAGTTTATCAAAAAAGTATCTTCTTAAAAAGATTTTACAATTAATTTTATAAACAGAATAACAATAATTCAATACTTTTTTAAAATTTTATTATTTTTCTTTTATTTGACGAATCTTCAAATCACTAATTTTTGCTAATTCTTGATCAGCAATTTTTTCAGCAAAAAGATAAAATGCTGTATGTCCTTTAAAAAAATCTGCTGGTCTTGTACTTCTTTCTCTAACATAAATTGATCTTTCAATTAATTCCTTACAACGAATTCTAGTAAAACCAAAATCATTTAAAGCATTGGCAGTTTTTTTAACTTGTTCAAAACTTGGACAAAGTAGTCCAACAGTATGACCATCTTTTAACAAATAACGAATTTCTTTAAGTAAAATTCAAGGCTCAGGAATATCAATAAATAAAGCATCTGCTGGTACAATTGCTAGTTTTTCTTTAGTTAAGTCAATAAGATGTCATGTTATATTATTAAATTCACTATATAAATCAAAGTTATTCTTACCCTGTTTTTGTTTTTCTTCATTAATATCAATACTATTAATTTTTCCTCTAGCACCTACAATATTTGCTAAAACAAAAGTCAAAGCACCACTACCTGTACCTATCTCAACAATTTTTTTTCCAGCAATAATTCCAAGCTCACTGATTATCATTCCCAAATCTTTTGGATAAACAATCGTTGTTGATCTAGTAAGTTTTAATATTTTATCTTCTAAATTAGCATGTAAAACAATAAAAGAAATATCTTTATTATTAATTGTAACTACTTGCCCATATTTTAACAATTTAGGAAATTTTATTATTCCTTTATGAGTAGAAAATTCCACCTCTGGTTGAAAAATAGTTTTAAATTGTATTTTAGGATTAAATAATACTATTAATTCATTATTTTTAACTTTCATTAATTTCCTCTTTACTTTAATTATTTAAATTATAACATTTAATAAAACAGTTTTTCACATTAAAAAATAATTAAAAAAAATTTATTATTCTTTACTAATAAAAAATTTATTGATACTTTAAAAATTTTATTCAGTAATTTTTTAAAAGGTTTTATTTAACGTTTAAATAATAATTCATATATAATAATAATAAATTTTAAGTATGTAAAAAGTTTTTAACATTTATCCACATTTTATTCACATTAAACAAGTTAGGTAGATATTTTATGCTCAACAATAATTATCAAGAAATTTGAAATAAAATTAAACAAGTCTTACAATATGATGAAACAATTGATCCAACAATTTTTAATAATTATATAAAAAATGCTTACATTTCAGATATTAATAATAGTTACTGTTTAATTGTTGTTGATTCAATTTTTGCTAAAGAAATTTTGACAAAAAATCTAAGTAACAAAATAGAAAATATTTTAGAAAAAATCAATAAAGAAAAAATTAAAGTCAATTTCATTGAATCTAGTGATATCAATAAAGAAAATATTAAAATAATAAAAAAAGACAACGATATAATAAATGATAATACCTTTCTTTTTGAAAATTTTATTAAAGGTGAATCTAATAATGAAGCTTATCAAGCAGCTTTAGCAATCACAATTGAACCTGGAAAACATTGAAATCCCTTATTTATCTATGGTAATTCAGGGTTAGGAAAAACTCATCTTTTACATGCTATTAAAAATGAAATTACTAAAAAAAACAAAAGTAAGAAAAAAATCATTTACTTATCTTCAGAAGAATTTGGCCGTATGATACCAGAAATTCTGCAACAAAATAACTCAAATAATATTGAAAAATTTAAAAATTCTTTTAATCAATATGATGTTCTTTTAGTAGATGATATTCAGTTTTTAGCTAACCGTAGTAAAACTAATGAAATATTTTTTCATATTTTTAATAATTTTGTCAATAAACAAAAACAAATTGTTATTAGTTCTGATAAAAGTCCTGATGAATTATATGGTTTTGAAGAACGAAATATTTCTCGTTTTCAAAGTGGTTTAAGTGTTGGAATTGATTCACCTGATTTTGAAACAGCACTAATAATTTTAAAAGAAAAAATTAAATCATTAAATTATGATCCAAGTATTTTTACTGAAGAAACACTACATTACATTGCTCATAATTTCAATAGTGATGTAAGAAAACTAGAAGGATCATTAAATCGCTTAATTTTTTATAGTATTTTATATATAAAACCTAATCAATTAATCACAATTGATGATGTTATGAAAGCTTTCAAAGGAAATGCTAATTTAACTAAAGACAAACTAACAACTAAAAAAATTAAAAAAATTGTAGCAGATTATTATAATATTCCAGTAAAAATTTTAAATAGTACTACTAGAGTAAAAACTATTACTACTGCCAGACACATTGCAATGTATTTAAGCAAAGAATTACTAAATGATTCATTTGTTAATATTGGCAATGAATTTGGAGGAAAAGATCATACAACAGTAATCAATGCTTATAATAAAGTAAAAAAAAATATTGAACAAAATTATGAATTTAAAAAAATGATTGAAGGCTTAAAAAAAGAATGTACTAAAAATAAAATTAATAGTTAAATTTAACTATTAATTTTATTTTTGAACATTTTTATCCCCAAGTTTTCCACATTCTTTTTTATCAAATTTAATAATGAAAAAGATAAGAAATAACTTCTTAACATAAATTAAGGTCATAATAATACTAATAATTAATATAATATAATAATAATTTTTAATATAATTTAATTAAGAATCAAATAAAGGAGTAAACTATGAAATTTAAAATTAAAAGTCAAATACTCTTAACAAATATTAAAAAACTAATTAAAATCACTCTTTCTAATCCAAGTAATGAAATTTATAAAAATATTAAAATTGAAGTAGAAAAAGATCGAATTTTTTTTTATAGTTTAAATGAAAAAACTTTTCTAAAATTTTATCTTTTAACAAGTAAAGAAAATTTAGAAATTTATCAAACAGGTAATTTTTTGATAAACCTTAAAATCCTTTATGAAATTCTCAGCAAGTTAAATAATGAATGAATAATGTTTGAAATAAAAATTAACGTTCTAATAATTAGTAATTTTAATAAGAATAATAATTTTATTTTTAAATTAAATACTTTAGAAGTTAAAAATTTTCCCGAAATAAATTTTAGTAAAAATAATCAAGCAATTAAATTGTCAAAAACAATTATTGAAGATATTAACAATCAAACTAACTTTGTTATTAACATAAATGATTCAAATAATATTCTGCGAGGAATAAATTTTAAATTTAGCAAAAATAATTTACTAAGTACTGGAACTGATCGAATTTCAATAGCACAAAAAACTATTGCCATTACAAATGAAAATTTAGATCAAGATGTTACAATTCCAATTTTCTTATTAAACGATATTGAAAAAGTTACTAGTGATTTAAATTCTGATTATCTTTTTTATTTAAATGATAATCAGAATTTAGTAGTTGAAATTGACAATTTTTTATTTAAAGGGCGATTAATTGATGGCCAATATCCAAAAATTCAAAATGTTATTAAACAACATTTAGAAAGAGAAAAAAAGGAAATAATTGAGATTAATGATTTAAAAATGTTTTTGAATACAATTGATTTGGCAGTAATTTTAGCAAAAAAAGATTTAATTCCTTTAGTTCAATTAATCTTTGATAAAAATAATAAAAAGATTGAAGTTATTTGTATTTCTAATAATAATAATTTTGGTGAAGTTCATGAACAATTTAATAATGTAACATTTTTAAATCAAGATAAGACAGAAGATAAATTTGTTATTGTTTTTAATTATTATTTATTAAGTTATGCTTTAAAAACTTTTAGTAAATGTAAGAAAGTTAAATTGAATATTATTACTAACTATAATTATCATACAATTATCACTAGCGATGAAGATTCAACTTTAACACAATTAGTTCTGCCAGTTTTAAAAGTCAAAAAAAATAGTTCATAAATAATGAACTATTTTTTTTGTAATGGTTTTTTACTAATTATTATTCATAATTGAATTAAAAAAGTAATTAAAACAAGTGTTACTGCAATCCAATCAGATAATAATTTTATTTAATGACCTTTTTAAAATTCTGCTGCTGCTTTTTTAATGTATTGATTAAATTTATCCATAGTTTTTTCTGGACCTAAATCTACTAGACTATCACCTTTTTCTAATTTTTGTTTACCAATTACTAATTTCACATCATTTTCATGTTTCTCTTTAACTTTTGTTCCACAAACTAAAATTGATGGAACAATAGTAGCACCAGTAAATTTTCATGTTCCTTCTAAGTAGTTAGCGTGATTTCCTCATAGATATCATCCATAGGGAGCACCTTGAGTTGCTAAAATTTGAACTTTTAAATTTTTTAATAAGCCAATTGCATCTCCTTGTTTAGTATATTTATAAGAAAAAGTTTTATTAGCAACTAAAATATGATCTAAATAATTTTTTGTCATACTAGTAACATTAAAGTTAGTCATTGGAGTTGAAAAAATTAATTTATTAACTGATTTTAATTGTTCAATATATTTATCACTATCTTCTTGATTAAAAAAAGTATTAAAGTTATGTGTTGTTATTGTTTTTGAAGCCATTGTAACATCATTAAGATTTAAATAAGTGATTTCATCTTCAGGATGAGATTCTTGATAGTATTTAACAAAACGTTTTGTTAAAGCCAATGAATAAGAACTTTTTTCATCAATCATTGAAGATATTATAACTAAAACTTTATTTGCCATTATTTTCTCCTTAATTATTATTTATTTTCTTAATTTTAGCATAAATTTAATTTGTTAATAACTAACAAATTATCAAATGAACTTAATTTAGATAATGATTTTATGTTAGAATAATTTTAGTATAAAAAGGAGCATAATAAAAATGAGATTGAAAAGAATAATGAAAGATAAAAGAAATAGAATAATTTTTGATTTTGTTTTTATTAATATATCATAGTTATATTATTGATTATTTAGTTAAAAATAATTTTTGAATGAATTTTTAATAATTTGATTTTTTACAATTAAAAAAATAACAATAATATGGAGTGATATAAAAATGAGTTTAGTAATAATTGAGAATTTATCTTATCAAACAAATAATAAAAAATTATATCAAAATGCTAATTTAAGAATAAATAAAGGTGAACATATTGTTTTGATTGGTTCTAATGGTAGTGGCAAAACAACATTATTAAATATTCTTAATCAAGATATTAAACCAGATCAAGGAAAAATAACTTTTTTTTCACATGTTAAAATTGGTTATTTAAATCAACATTTAGTTGTTGATAATAGCTTATCTGTTGATCAATATTTAAAGACTAACTATCAAGAATTATTTGATAAAGAAACAAAAATGAATAATTTATATCAGGCAATGGTCTTAGATTATCAAGAAAAAATGTTAGATCAAGCTTTAAAAATCCAATATGAGTTAGATATTAAAGGTTTTAATACAATTAATAAAACAATTAATAATTTGATTACTGGATTAAATATTGATAGGAATTTATTAGATAAAAATTTAGCTAGTATTAGTGGAGGTCAAAAAAGTAAAATTTTACTTGCAAAACTGTTGTTATCAAATTATGACTTGCTATTGTTAGATGAACCAACTAATTTTTTAGATATTGAACAAATTAATTGGTTAGCTACTTTTTTACAAAACTATCAACAAGCTTTTATTGTTGTGTCTCATGATCAAAAATTTATTAATCAAATTGCTAAAATTATTTATGAAATTGATAATTTAAACTTTAATAGGTATGTTGGTAATTTTGAATATTATCTTAGTTTAAAAGATACAAATAAAAAACAATATGAAAAACAATATAAAGTACAACAACAACAAATTAAAAAGATGCAAGAATTTATTGCTAAAAATATTGCTAAAGCTAGTAAGGCTAAAAGTGCTCAATCACGAGTAAAGCAATTAGCTAAAATGGACATTATGGCAAAACCACAAGCTGTACAATTACCACCAAACTTTCATTTTCAATCAAGAAAACCTCCTAGTAACATTATTATTTCTGTTAGTAATTTAATAATAGGCTATCAAAAGCCATTAATTAATCCACTTAGTTTTACTGTTAAAACTGGAGAAAAATGATTAATTAAAGGCGGTAATGGGGTTGGTAAGACAACACTACTACAAACAATTATGAATTTTATTAGACCTTTAAATGGAAAAATTATCGTTGCTAATAATCTTAGCATTGGTTATTTTCAACAAATTATTAACTTAAAAGATTTGACACCAATTCAATATTTACAAGAATTAAATGACAAACTAACTGATCATGAAATAAAAAGTTTACTAGCAAGTTTTGCTATTAAAGGTGGTTTAATGTTTCAATTAATTAAAACTTTATCTGGAGGAGAACAAACTAAGGTTCAATTAGCTGCTTTATCAACTAAAAAATATGATTTGTTGATTATGGATGAACCAACTAATCATTTAGATAGCAATGCTAAAATTGCTTTAGATAGTGCAATAAATAAATTTTCTGGAGCAGTAATTTTAACAACTCATGATCTTAATTTTAATCAAGAATGAGCAAATCATATTTTAAATTTTGAAAAAATTTCAGCAAAATAAAAAGTAGGATTTAATTTAATCATCCTACTTTTTGAAATTTTATGTTTTTTTATTTAAAAGAACTTGCTAAGCAAAAATACAAATAGCTTTTTTAACAGATTTTGTTTTTTATAATTTTAATAAGTAAATTATAACACTTTTATCGTTAAATCAATCAATTAATTACAAAGTGTTAAGTGAGGTTTATCTTGTTATTATCTCTAAAAAAAGGTATAATTTATGTAAGAGTAGATTAATACTAGAAAAATACTAGAAATAGTAACATTTTTTGTTGTATTTTAACAAAATTAGTTAAAAAATGATTTAGTTTTTAGAATGGAGTAAATGAGATTGACTACAAAAAAGAATACTTATGATACTACCTCAATTCAGGTATTAGAAGGTTTAGAAGCTGTTAGAAAACGTCCTGGAATGTATATTGGTTCAACTAGTGAACGGGGTTTGCATCATTTAGTTTGAGAAATTGTTGATAATGCAATTGATGAAGCTCTTGCAGGATTCTGTACTGAAATAGAAGTTGTTATTACTAACAAGAATGAAATTCTTGTTAAAGATAACGGAAGAGGAATTCCAATTGGAATTCATAAGAAAACTGGTGTTTCGACAGTTGAAACTGTTTTTACTACTTTACATGCTGGTGGGAAATTTAGTAATGATTCTTATAAGGTTTCAGGAGGACTTCATGGTGTTGGTGCTTCGGTTGTTAATGCTTTAAGTAAGTATTTAGAAGTTACTGTTTATCTTAATAATAAAACTTATTTTCAAAGATTTGTTAATGGAGGTAAAATTGAAGCTGCATTAAAAGAAATTGGAACATCAAATAAAACTGGTACAGATGTATTATTTAAACCTGATGAAACAATTTTTACTGAAACAGCTATTTTTAGTTATCAAATTATTAAAACAAGATTACGTCAATTAGCTTTTTTAAATAAAGGAATAACTATTATTGTAAGTGATCAAAGAGAAAAAATAGAAAAAACAGAAACCTTTTTTTATGAAGGTGGAATTAAAGCATATGTTGCTTTTTTAAATGATAAGTTTCAACCATTAGGACATGATATTATTTATGGTGAATCAGAAAATCAAGATATTATTAGTGAAATTGCTTTACAATATAATGATAGTGAAGAAAGTCAAATTCTTTCTTTTTGTAACAATATTAATACTCCAGAAGGTGGAACTCATGAAGATGGTTTTCGTTTAGCTCTAACTAGAGAGTTAAATAATTATGCAAAAGAGCATAAAATGTTGAAAGCTAGTGATGAAAGTTTTTTAGCAGAAGATGTTAAAGAAGGTCTTGTTGCAATTATTTCAATTAAACATCCAGATCCACAATATGAAGGTCAAACAAAAACAAAATTAGGTAATTCTGAAGTAAGAAAAATTAGTTCTCATGTTACTGGCAAAATTTTAAGTAAGTTCTTACTAGAAAATCCTGCAGAAGCTAAACTTATTATTAATAAAGTTCTGACTTCTTTAAATGCTCGATTAGCAGCAAAAAAAGCTAGAGAAACTGTTATTACTAGCAGAAAAAATCCCTTACAATTTTCAATCTTACCAGGAAAATTAGCAGACTGTTCAATTAAAGACCCACAAGTTACTGAACTTTTTTTAGTTGAGGGAGATTCAGCTGGTGGAACAGCTAAACTTGGTAGAAGAAGAGATTTTCAAGCAATTCTTCCATTAAAAGGAAAAATTCTTAATGTTGAGAAAGCTTATTTTGCTAAAGTATTTGCTGATCAAGAAGTTAAAAATTTAATTATTTCTCTAGGATGTAGCATTGGTGGTGAGTTTAATATTAGTAAAATTAGATATCATAAAATTATTATTATGACTGATGCTGATGCTGATGGTGCTCATATTAGAACTTTACTGTTAACATTTTTTTATCGTTTTATGCGTCCTTTGCTTGATGCTGGTTATATTTATATTGCTAAGCCACCATTATATAAATTTCAGGTTGGTAAAGCAATTAAATATGCTTACAATGATGAAGAGTTAGAAAAATTAAAGTCTGAAATTTCTGTTAAAAATTATAATATTCAACGTTATAAAGGATTAGGAGAAATGAATGCTTTACAATTATGAGAAACAACTATGGATCCTAAAAATCGTGTTGTTGCTAAAATAAGTGTTGATGATGCTGCTGAAGCAGATGAAGTATTTGAAACATTTATGGGTAAAAGTGTTAACTCAAGAAAAGAATTCATTCAAGAAAATGCTAAATATGTTAAAGATATTGATATCTAATAAAAATATAAAAATAATATATTTTATTAGATTTTAAACAATTTAAACAAAAGGAATTTTTTTATGAAAGATAATTTAAAAGAAAATCAAGAATTATTAAATTCATATGATAGTACTGCTAATATTTCTGATCAGGTAAGAAAAGATTATTTATGATATGCAGTTTCAGTTATTACTGCAAGAGCCTTACCAGATGCAAGAGATGGGTTAAAACCAGTTCACCGTCGTATTTTATATAGTATGTTTAATTTAGGAATAACTCATGACAAACCTTATAAGAAATCAGCTCGAATTGTTGGTGAAGTAATTGGAAAGTATCACCCTCATGGTGATACAGCAGTTTATGAATCAATGGTAAGAATGGCTCAGACTTTTTCTTATCGTTATCCTTTAGTTGATGGCCATGGAAATTTTGGTTCAATTGATGGTGATAGTCCTGCTGCTATGCGTTATACTGAATCAAGAATTAGTAAAATTGCCAGTGAGTTAGTTAAAGATTTAGATAAGGAAACAGTTAACTTTGTTTCTAATTTTGATGCTACAGAAAAAGAACCGGTAGTTCTACCATCATATTTTCCTAATTTATTAGCTAATGGTACTCTTGGAATTGCTGTTGCTATGGCAACAAGTATTCCACCTCATAATTTAAATGAAGTTATTGATGCTATTATTTATGTTGCTCATAATCGTGATTGTGATGTTTTGGATTTATTAAATATCATCAAAGGACCAGATTTTCCAACAGGAGCAATAATTTTAGGGGTTCATAATTTAAGAAAAGCTTATGCTACAGGAAGAGCTGTTATTAAAATCAGAAGTAAAACAAAATTTGAAAAGTTAAATAATAATAAGCATGCAATTATTATTGAAGAAATTCCTTATCAAGTAAATAAAACTACTTTAATCAACAACATTGTTGATGCAGTAAAAGAAAAAAGGGTTGAATTTGTTACAGATTTAAGAGATGAATCTGACTATCAAGGAATTAGAATTGTTTTAGAATTAAAAGATGAAAGTTATCATGATGTTGTTTTAAATCAATTATATAAATTTACTGCTGTTCAAAATTCCTTTAACATTAATTTAACAGCTTTAGATAAATCTGTTCCTAGAACAATGAATCTAAAAGAATTAATTGAAGCCTATCTTGAACATCAAGTTTTAATGATTACTAATAAAGCAAAATTTGAATTGAAAAAAGCTGAAAAACAATATCATATTATTACTGGTCTAGTTACAGCTTTAGATAATATTGATGCAGTGATTGCTTTAATTAAAAGTTCACAAAATACTAGTGATGCTACAACAAAATTACATGAAAAATATCATTTATCTTTTGAACAAGCAAAAGCAATTTTAGATATGAAATTGCAACGTTTAACAGGCTTAGAAAAAATTAAATTAGATAAAGAATTAAAAGAACTAGCAAAAGAAATTGAATGATTAAAAATTTTATTAGCTAGTGATGATGAAAAAATTAAAATGTTAATTGCTCGTTTAACTAAAATTAAAGAAAACTATGGTGATGAAAGAAAAACTGAAATAATTGAAAATTTTGATGAAGAAGAAATTGATGATGAAGCTTGAATCAAAGAAAATACAATTGTTGTTATGTTATCAAAAAATAACTATATTAAAAGCCTACCTTTAGAAGCTTATCGTACTCAAAATCGTGGTGGAGTTGGTGTTAAGGCATCAAATTCTATTAGTGAAGAAGATGATATTGATAAGTTACTAGTTGTTTCAACTCATAGTGATGTTTTATTTTTTACTTCAAAAGGTAAGGTTTATCGTATTAGAGCTCATAAGATTCCAATGTTTCGTTCTAGAACAGCTAAAGGAATACCTATTATTAATTTAATTGATGTTGAAAAAAATGAAAAAATTAAAACAATAATTAATATTTCTGATTATAATTCTGATGAAAATTTAGTATTTATCACTAAAAAAGGAATTATTAAACGTTCTAGTTTAACACATTTTAGTTCAATTAGACATAATGGTAAGAAAGCAATAAAAATTAATCATGGTGATGAATTAGTAGAAGTTATTAAGACTAATGGTCATAATGAATTAATTATTGCATCAGCAAATGGAAAAGCAGTAAGAATTAATGAACAAAAAATTCGTTTAATATCCCGTGAAGCAGCTGGAGTTAAAGGAATGGATGTTAGAGGTACTTATGTTATTGGCATTTGTTCAAATGAAAATGCTGATTTAGTTTTTTCTATTAGTGAAAAAGGTTTTGGCAAAATTAGTGCTTTTGAGGACTATCGTTTATTAAATCGTGGTTCAAAAGGTGTTATCACAATGAAAACTAGTGAGAAAACTGGTAAATTAGTAACAGTAAAAACATTAAATAATGCAGATAATAAAGAAATATTAATGATTACTTTAAAAGGAGTAGTTATTCGTTTTTCTTTAAAAGATATTAGAATTACAAGAAGAAATACTAGAGGTGTTAAGTTAATTAGATTGAAAAATCAAGAAGATAGTATTAGTGCTGTTGAAATTATTAATTCAATTGAAGTTAATAACGTTCCTGATTATACTACAAGTAAACTTAATAGTTTTTAATTAAAAAAGCATTATCATTAAATTATTAAATGATAAATAATTATTAAAATGAGGTACAGATAATGATTGATATTAAAAAAATTAGAGAAAACTATCAAGAATTAGCTAAATTATTAAATAATAGAAATCAAAATTATCATGATAATTTTGAAAAAATTTTTACTTGAGATAAGCAATGAAGGATATTAAAAACTAAAACCCAAGCATTAGAAGCACAAAGAAATAAAAATTCTAAATTAATTGGGCAATTAATTAGTAATAAAAATCAAGATGAAGCAAAAAAAATTAAACAACTTGTTATTAATTTAAAGAAAGACATTGATAAAAATAATGAAGTAATCAATAAATTAGTAAGTGATATTAATCAAGAGTTACTAAATTTACCAAATATTCCTCATAGTTCAGTTCCTAAAGGAAGTGATGAAAATGATAATCAAGAAATTAGGAAATGAGGGAAAATTGTTAAAGAAACTAATAAACCACATTGAGAAATTGCTGAAAAATTTAAATTAATTGATTTTTCTAGAGCTACTAAGCTTAGTGGTTCACGTTTTATTATCTATACTAATTTGGGTGCTAAATTAATTAGGGCTTTAGTTAATTTTATGTTAGATCAACAAAGTCAAAAAGGTTATATTGAAGAATTATTACCTGTAATAGTTAATAGTAATATTTTAGTTGGCACAGGTCAGTTACCTAAATTTAAAGATGATCAATTTAAAATTTCTAATCGTGATCAATATTTAATTCCTACAGCTGAAGTACCTTTAACAAATATTTATCGTGATGAAATTATTAGTCTTGATAGCCTGCCAATAAAAATGTGTGCTTATACTCCTTGCTTTCGTTTAGAAGCAGGTTCAGCTGGTAAAGATACTAGAGGAATAATTAGATTACATCAATTTAATAAAGTAGAATTAGTACAAATAGTTAAGCCAGAAGAATCATATCAAGCATTAGAATCACTAACTAATGATGCAGAACAAATTTTACAATTATTAGAAATTCCTTATCGAGTAGTTATTTTATGTACTGGAGATTTAGGTTTTAGTGCTGCTAAAACTTATGACATTGAATTATGATTACCTGGTCAAGCTAAGTATCGTGAAGTTTCTTCATGTAGTAATTGTGAAGATTTTCAAGCTAGAAGGATGAATTTAAGAGCAATAACAAGTATAGAAGGTGAAGAAAAAATTATTCCTCATACACTAAATGGTTCAGCTTTAGCAGTTGATCGTGTTTTTGCAGCAATATTAGAAAATTATTATGATGAAAAAAAAGAAGAAATTGTTATCCCAAAAGTTTTACAATCTTATATGAATAATTTAACTAAAATTAAATTTTAAACTCAATATTTATAATAAATTTTTTAAAAGTTATAATAAGTGTGTAATAATCATTTATATTTTGACTATTATTCTTTTATTATCTAATTTAAAATAGAAATTGTTATCCCAAAAGTTCAGTTTTTTGTGATATGATTCTTTAATGTTTCACGTGAAACATTAAATGTTTACACAATATTTTCTCTTTTTGTGATTCAAATGTTTTAAAAAGTAAAAAAGTATCTTATATTAACTTAATATATAAATAAATACTGATATATTGATGATTAAATAAAGTAGGAAAAATAAAATATATAGTGTGAAAATATTTCTTTTTTTTGAAAAATTGATATAATGATAAGTGCCATTACAACAATTACAATTGAATCTGGTCAGGACTGAAAGGTAGCAGCCATAAGATTAAGGATTGTGTGTAATGGTTTTTTTATTTATTAAAAAATAAATCGTAGAGGATTTGTTATGGAACATAAAAAATATATGAAAATTGCATTATCTTTAGCAAAAAAAGCTATTAAAAATGGTGATATTCCTATTGGTGCTATAGTAGTTGATAGAGATGGTAATATTTTAGGACGTGGCTACAATAGGAAAGAAAAAGAAAATAATCCTATTAAACATGCTGAAGTAATTGCTATTAGTAAGGCATGTAAAAAAGTTGGTAGTTGAAGATTAGAAAATTGTATTATTTATTCAACTTTAGAACCTTGTTTAATGTGTTTAGGAGCTATTTTACAAACAAGAATAAACTGAATTATTTTCGGTTTAGCATCAGAGAAATTTGGATGTGTTAAGACATTAGATAAATTAAGAACTAGCAAAAATTTTAACAATTCAATACAGTATACTTATGAATTCACTCTTGATAGTAAAAAAATGTTACAATTTTTTTTTACTGAATTGCGAACTCAAAGTGATATGATAGATATAGTTGATTAATTGGTTTGATTATTGGAGGAATTTATGAATAATTATAAAGCTTTATATAGAAAGTATCGACCAACAAGTTTTTCACAAATAGTAGGACAAAATGATGTTGTTACAATTTTAAAGAATTCAATTATTAATAAATCATTTACTCATGCTTATTTATTTTCTGGTACTAAAGGTACAGGAAAAACATCGGTCGCTAAAATTTTAGCAAAAGCAATTAATTGTGAGAATAATGTTGCTGGTGAAGCATGTAATCAATGTTCTATCTGCAAGATTATTAATACTGGCAATGATGAAATTGATATTTTAGAAATTGATGGTGCTTCTAATAATGGTGTTGAAGAAATTAGAAATATTAGAAATAATGTTAATTTATTGCCTATGAATCTAAAGTATAAAGTATATATTATTGATGAAGTTCACATGCTAACTACAGCTGCTTTTAATGCTTTGTTAAAAACTTTAGAAGAACCTCCTAAACATATTATTTTTATTTTTGCTACAACTGAACCATATAAAATTCCTGAAACTGTTATTTCTCGTTGCCAGTGATTTCAATTTGAAAAAATTAATCAAGCAAATTTAGTTAAAGTATTTTCACAAATTTTAACAGCAGAAAAAATAACTTTTGAGCCTGAAGCATTAAAAGAATTGACTTTACTTTGTGATGGTTCTTTAAGAGATGGGATTAATAATTTAGAAAAAGTGTTTAATTTTTCTAATGAAGTGACAATAAAAAATGTAAATAAAATTTATAATCATATTTCAGGTGATAAGAAAGTTGCATTTTTAAAAGCAATTTTAAATCAAAATTTTAATGAGATAATGTTGGTTTTTAATGATATTAATAATTATCTTTCTGATTTAAAAAAGTTTTTAATTGAAATGATGTCTTTAATCCAAGATATTCTTATTTATCGTCTAACTAAAAATATTAAAATTAGCAAGTATTTAAAAACAGCAGAAATAAATATTTTTTCTGCTGTTAGTTCTTCAGATTTAAAAGCAGTACTAAATTCATTTGAAGAAATTATTGTTTTGAATTTTAATAGTGATAATTTAAAAACTTTACTAATTGCTAGAATTTTAAAATTATTTGATAATTTTAAGCAATATGATTTTTCAGATAAATTAAATTCTTTAAATGTAGTTAAACAAAAAGAAGTTGTTGCAATTGAAAATAATATTGAAAATGTTAGTGAAGAAACTAAAAATGATCAAATTAGTGCCAATGTAATTTCTGAAGAAATGATAAATAATGTTTTGAATGTTATTGTTCAAGCTGATAAGGATATTAGAAAAGAAGTAAAAGGACATTGATTAAAAATTCATCAATTAATTGAAAATAATAAATTTAGAAATTTTAGTAAAATTTATTTAAATACAAAAATCACTGCTGCTTGTGCTAATGGTCTTATTATTATTTGTGATAATATTATTCAAGCTAATTTAATTAATAAGAATTTTAATTATCAAGAGCATCGTAATTTTCTAAATTTTGTTTTTACTAAAGAATTTATGATTTATGCCCTTGATAGAAAACAATGAAAAGTAGTTGGTCAAAAATATCAATGTTTAATTAAAGATAATCAATTGCCAACTGCAAAACCAATTCTAATACCTGAAGTAGTTGTTAGAGAAATAGTAGAACCTAAAAGTCAAACTTTAACTTTTTTACAAAACATATTTAGTGAAATTGAAGAAATATAAGATAAAATTAAATTTGAGGTGAACAAATGAATAATTTTCAACAAATGTTAAATCAAGCACGAATAACCCAAAAGAAACATGAAAATTTTAAAAAAGAAGTTTTTAAGTTTTCAAAACAAAATAATTTAATTAAAATTGAAATTTCTGGTTCTTATAAAATTACTTTAAATATTGATTTTAAAAATCTTTTAAAAGAATTAGAAAATGATTATGGAATGCTTAATGATATTCTACAAGTAGCAATGAATGAAGCAATTACTGAAGTTAAGAAAATGGAGAGTAAAATTATTAGTACTATTTAATAGTATTAATAAATTAATTTAGTGAAAAATGTTATTTATTACTTTTGAAGGTCCAGAAGGTTCTGGTAAGACTAGTATTCTTGCAAAATTAAAAGAAAAACTTGCTACTGATGGTATTGAAATTGTTACTACAAGAGAACCAGGTGGTAGTTTTATTTCTGAAGAAATAAGACAAATTATTTTAAATAAAAATAATACCTTAATAGATTCATGAACTGAAGTTTTACTTTATATTGCTGCAAGAAGGCAACATTTAGTTGAGAAAATTTTTCCAGATATAAATAGTAAAAAAATTATCATTTGTGATCGTTTTTCTGATTCAACTTTAGCTTATCAAGGCTATGGTCGTAAACTAGATATTAATAAAATTAATACAATTCAAGAAATAGTTTTTGATAATTTTAAGCCAAATTTAACTATTTTATTTGATGTCAAACCAGAAGTTGGATTAAAAAGAATTAGTAATCGTAATCAAAATAATCGTCTAGATAAAGAAACTTTAGAATTTCATAATTTAGTTTATCAAGGCTATCAAAAAATTATTAAAAACAATCAGTCACGAATTAAAGTGGTTGATGCAAGTCGAGATTTTTCTTTAGTCTTAGAAGATGTCTATCAAATTATTAAGGAATTTATTACTCTATCATTGATTATTAATTAATATCCTTATATGAAAAAGGTACTAAAAGATTTGAGGTTAGGTTATGAAGGAAAATGAAAAAAATCTTTTATTTTCAAATTTAAAATTTATTCCTCAAGTTACTCTTTTAACAGGTTCAAAAAGTTCTTTTAACCTAGCTATTAATGATTTTTTAAAAAAAATTATTTGTCAAAACCAATTTTGTTTAAATGATAATTTATGTCATAATTGTCAAAAATTAAAAGATAATTGTTACTTTGATTTAAATTGATACAAATTAAATAAAACTAACATTTTAAAAAAACAAGATGTTATTAATATCATCAATACCTTATCTTATCAAAGTTTAGAAAATAATAATCCTAGAATTTGTGTCATTGAAGAAATTGAGCATAGTTCTTTAGCAGCAAGTAACATTTTTTTAAAGTTTTTAGAAAATTTGCCTAATAAAGTATTTTTAATTTTTACTTCAACTAATAGTGAAAAAATATTAGCAACAATTAAATCGCGTTGTCAAATTATGAATTTAAAAAGTCAAGAAGTTAGTTTTTTTAATAGTAGCAATTTAAATTTAGAAGAAAATGAATTGAAAATAATAAAAAAAGCTATTGAGAAGTTTATTACTTATGATAACAATAAAGATTACAATAGTAATTTCTTTTTAATTAAAGAATTACTAATTTTAGAAGAAAAAATTATTTTATTTTTTCAATTTTTGTTAGAATTAGCAGAAAAAAAACTAATTAGTACTAACACCACTAGTATTGTTAACAAAAATCAGTTAATAAAAACTATGCTTGAAAATTGAAAGAATAATAATCATTTATTTTTAATTAAATTTATTGATCTTCTTAATGAAGTAATCAATAAGTTTAGTATTACTAAAAATATTAATTTAAATTTATTATTAAATTATTTTTTTATTGTTCTCTATCAAGGAGAAAAAAATGGATAGGACAAATAAAGTATTAAAATTAAAAGTTAAAAATCAAGAAGTAGCAATTATTCAAAGAAAAGATATGTTTACTGTTTCTTTAGATACTATTTTATTAGTTAATTTTATTAGAATTAAAAATCAAACTAAGAGTTTAATTGATTTTGGTACAAATAATGCAGTAATTCCTATTTTATTAGCTAAGAAATATCCAGTTAAAATTATTGGTATTGAAATTCAAAAAGAAGCTGTTGAGTTAGCAAAGCAGAATGTTGAATTGAATAATTTAGAAAAGCAGATAACAATTTTTCATGATGATATCAAAAACTATGTTAAAAAATATAGTAGTTTGAAAGATAGAAAAGTTGATGTTATTGTTTGTAATCCACCTTTTTTTCCTTTATATCAAAAAACTAACTTAAAGTTAGAACCATTAAAAATTCCTGCTAGACATGAAATATATATTAATTTAGAGACTATTATTAAAAGTGCTGCAAAATTATTAAAAATTAAAGGAAAAATTTTTATTGTTTACACTATTGAAAGACTTGATGATTTATTACTTTTTTTAAAGCAATATCAATTTGCTATTAAAAGAATGCAAATTGTTTATCCTAGAATTAATAAAAATGCTAATATTGTTCTAATTGAAGCTGTTTATAAAACTAATATCGGAATGATTGTTGAACCACCTTTAGTTTGTCATAATGAAGATAATAGTTATCATAGTAAAATTGCAAAATGATATAATAAATAATAATAAGTAAAAGGTTGTAAGATGATGGTTTATGCTAACTGATTAGGTAAATTAAATAAAAATTTAAAATATATTGTTGCTGTTTCTGGTGGCCCAGATAGTATGTTTTTGCTTGATAATTTAGTTAAGAATAACTTTGATGTTGTAGTTAGCCATGTTAACTATAATAAAAGATGAAGTAGTAATGTTGATCAGAAAATTGTTGAAGATTATTGTAAAGAACATAAATTAATATTAGAAATTAAAAATGTTAAGTCTGAAGAATATTCTAAAGGTAATTTTCAAGATCAAGCGAGAATAATTCGATATAATTTTTTTAATGAAGTTGCTTATAAGTATCAAACTTATAATTTAATTGTTGCTCATCATGTTTATGATTTATTAGAAACATATTTAATTCAAAAGCAACGAAAAGCAATTGTTTCTTATTATGGTTTGAAGTTTAAAAATACTTATAAGAATTTGTCAATTTATCGACCAATGTTGGAATTAAAAAAAGAAGATATTCTTGATTATTTAACTTTGTATCGAATTAAATATGGTTTTGATGAGACTAATGAATTAGATATATATGAAAGAAATAAAATTAGACAGCAAAAAATTAGTAAGTTAACTGATTTTGATATTAATTTAATGTTAAGTGAAATTAAAGAATTAAATAATGAACAGGAATTAATTAAAGATGAGTTAGAAGTTATTTATAACTCTATTATCGTAAGTAACGATATTTTATCTATTAATGATTTTATAAAATATAATGATAATTATTATTTACAACAAATGATTATCTATGAGTTTTTGTTTAATTATGATGAAAATATTGTTTTAAAATTGAAAAAAGCAAAAATTAAAGAAATAGTCAAAGTGCTTTCAAAATCAAAAAAACCAAATTTTATTTTTAGTCTTAGTGATAGTGTTTGATTAATTAAAGAATATGATTATGGATATATTAGTGAAAAAAAAGAATTTAAAGTTTATAAATATGTTGTTAAAAAAATTGCTGATTATAATTTTAATGAATTAACAATTTTAAAGAAAAAACCTAAAGATAAGGAATTTCAAGCTTTATATGTAAAAAATGAAGAGTTTCCTTTAATCATTAGAACTAATACTGGTAAAGAAGAGATTCCTGTTAGTTTTGGAACTAAAAAGATTAATCGCTTATTTATTGACAATAAAATTCCTTATCGCCAAAGATTAACTTGACCAGTAATTGTTAATGCTCAAAAGCAAGTAATTGCAATTCCAGGATTAGCAATTAACAAAAATAATATTAATGAAAAAGGTAATTTATTTCTTGTTAAGTAAAAATATTAGCTAGTTAAGAAATTAAAAAAATAAAAAGAGTAGTATTTTTTGTTTATTTTCGTTATATTATTATTATGATTATTAAATTGTAAACACAAAAAAATATGGAAAGAAATTAATGTAGGTGAATAATTTATAATGCAACCAAAAATGAAAATTAATTGAATGGTGATTATTGTCTTTATTATCTTTTTAGCATTTATTGGTTTTTTATTATGATATTTTTTCAAAGGTAATATTGTTAAGTTAGCACCAACTGAATTGTATACTTTGTTTGCTACAGGTACTTTACCAAATAATACTCATCAAGTTGTTTTTAGCAATGGTCTTAGTGTTAGTTTTGGTCCGAATGCTGTGATTCTTGATGGTTATTTAACTATTAATGGTAAAATTGTCCATTATGCTTCAACACTCGCAAAAGTTGACTGATTAATGATTTATAAAATGTTACTACCAGCAGGTGCTATAGGAGCTCTACCATCAAAAGTTAATGGGTTACTATACTGAAATTTTGATAGTCAATCAATCTCAATTTGAAAGAGCCTTTTAATTAATTTATTGCCAATCTTAATCTTAATTTCTGGAACATTTTGAATGATGACAAGATTAAGTAAAACTTCTGGTGGCATGAGTCCATTTTCAATGGGTAAAAACCGTGCACGAACACAAAAATCAGAAACTAAATTTAGTGATGTTGCTGGAATTAAAGAAGAAAAGCAAGAATTAGAAGAAATTGTTGATTATTTAAAATTTCCACAACGTTACTCACAAATGGGAGCAAGAACTCCTAAGGGTGTACTTTTAGTTGGCCCCCCTGGGACAGGAAAAACATTACTTGCAAAAGCTGTTGCTGGAGAAGCTGGTGTACCTTTCTTCTCAATTTCTGGTGCAGAATTTGAAGAAGTGTTTGTTGGAGTTGGTGCTTCAAGAGTAAGAGAAATGTTTAACGCTGCTAAGAAGAGTGCTCCTTGTATTATTTTTATTGATGAAATTGATGCTGTTGGTAGAAAGCGTGCTTCTGCAGCAACAACAGCAAATGAACAAACATTGAATCAATTATTAGTTGAAATGGATGGATTTCAAGCAAATGTTGGAATTATTATTATGGCAGCAACTAATAGAAGAGATGTTCTTGATGAAGCTTTATTAAGACCAGGTCGATTTGATCGTGAGATTACTTTAAGTTGACCTGATATTAAAGAACGTGAAGCAATTTTGCGATTACATGCAAGAAATAAAAATATTTCACCAAAAGTTAACTTCCAAAGAATTGCTGAAAGAACACCAGGATTTAGTGGTGCTCAATTGGAGAATGTTTTAAATGAAGCAACTTTACTTGCTGTAAGACATAATAAAAATGTAATTGGCTTACAAGAAATTGATGAAGCTATTGATCGTGTTATTGGAGGTCCAGCTAAAACTTCACGAGTTATTACAGAAAAAGATAAGCAAACTGTTTCTTATCATGAAGCTGGTCATGCTTTAATTGGATTAAAATTAGAAGATGCTTCTAAAGTACAAAAAGTAACAATTATTCCACGTGGTCAAGCAGGTGGTTATACAATTATGACACCAAAAGAAGAAACTATGTTTTATTCAAAGAAGCACTTACTTTCTACTGTTACTGGTTATTTAGGTGGTAGGGCTTCTGAAGAAATTATTTTTGGAAAAGCTAATATTACAACTGGTGCTCATGATGATTTAGAAAAAGCAACTAATATTGTTAGAAGAATGATTACAGAATATGGTATGTCAGAAGATTTAGGATTAGCACAATTTGAAAATCCTCGTGATGATATGATGCCATTTGCAAAAAGTACTATTTCTAGTACCATCGCTAATAAAATTGATGAAGAAATCAAGAGAATATTAGATAAATGTTATCTAGATGCTTTGAATGTCATTAAGAAGAATCGCAAAACTCTAGATTTAATTGCTACTTCTTTAAAGACTTTAGAAACAATTACTGCAGAACAAATTGAATATATTAATATTCATAATAAACTACCTCAAGAAGTACTTGATCATCAGAAAGAACTTGAAAAAGAAAAACCTATTAAAGAAAAAACTAGAAGACAAAATTCAAGTGAAAAAGAATCAGATGATACTGATAGTCAAGATTCAGATGATACAATTTCAGTAAGTCCTAAAAGTAAAAGATAGTTTAATATTGAAATTTAACAAAACTTATAGAAAATAAGTTTTGTTAAATTTTATTTGTTGTTAGTTTTGGAGATTATAATGCTTAAACACGACTTAGTTAAGGAAATTTTAATTACTGAAGAACAAATTCAAAAGCGAATTACTGAATTAGCAGTTGAAGTTCAAAATTATTATCAAAATATTGAAAAACCATTAATTTTAATTGGTATTTTAAGAGGATGTTTGCCTTTCTTTTCTGACTTTATGATGAAGTTAGATATTGAATGTGCTGTAGAATTTATGTATGTTGAATCTTATGCTGGTCAAACTAATGTAGCATTTGAACCAAGAATTAAGTTTGATATTTTTGCTGATATTAAAGATCGTAATATTTTAATTATTGAAGATATTATTGATTCAGGGAAAACTTTAATTAAACTTGTTGAACATTTAAAGCAAAAGCAACCAAAATCAATTAAAATTCTAACTTTGTTAGACAAAAAAATTAAAAGAATTGTTAAAATTGATGCTGATTGATTTGGTTTTGAAGTACCAGATAGTTTTTTAATTGGCTATGGTCTAGACTATCAAGAAGTGTTGCGAAATTTGCCTTATATAGCAGTAGCAGATCTTGAAAAAATTAAAAAATTAGAAAATAAATCATAAAAAATAAATTTTTTTATGATTTTCATTTTTTAAAAGTATTCTAAACCTAAAAATAAATAGGTATGATTATAATATATTAAAATTAATTTAATAAATTAAGTTAAATAATATTTTAGTTGAGCTGAGGGCCTTAATTAATGCGTATTTTAGCAGTAAATATTTTAAGAGGAGTAAAAAAACGTTTATTTCAATATATTGGGATTGTTTTATTAATAATTATCATTGTTGCAACAATGACAGGTTTATATGGTAGTTCTGATCGAGGTCAAGCGGGATTTTTTAAAGTTGAACAAAATAGTGGTGTTTATGACTATCGAATCAAAATTGAAAGTTTAAATGATTATAAAGATTCTGATGCTGCTTTAGCAAAAATTAAAGAAAGTATTAAAGGGCAATTTCCTAAGACATTACCTGATTATAATGAAATTGTTAATCAAATTGATGGGATAAAAATTATTGATATTCAAAATGGTGTTTTGCCAAGTGATGTCAGTGGTCTTAATAAAAAATTAAAAATTTATTTATTAAATTGAGGTATTAATTACAAGGCGATTTTACTTAATGATATCTTAAAAACAACAGTAAAAAAAGATTCATCAACTAGTAACTATCAAATTACTAATTCTTTTTTAAAATCATTTACATATCATAATAAAAAAACAAAACTATTTTTTGTTTTTGAAGATGCTTTTTATCTTGATGATATGACATTTCCTTTAATTGAATCTAACACATCCTTTGATTTTTCTCCTACAAGAAATGGTTTTAATGAAGTTTATATGGTTAGGGGTAAAAAGCCTGCTAAAAAAGATGAAGTAGTTATTAATCCTATTTTTGCTAAAGCAAATAATATTACTTTAGGTAGTAAATTTGAATTTTTACCAAATATATGATTAAGAGTTGTTGGCTTTGGTTACACTTATTGGGGGATTGTTCCACCACTTACAGTTGCCAATATTGATGCTGGTCCTAAAAATACAACCCCAGTTTTTTCAACTAGAGAATGAATTAACGAATATTTATACAATAATAGTAGTAATGCATTATTTTTCTTGAAAGTAACAAATAAGGATGTTTTTTTTCAAGATAAGCTTGAGAGTATTTTGAATCAAATTTTTAATTTTAATTATGGATCATTAATTGTTGCTGACAGTGAAGATATAAGAAGTGGTTCAATTAAAGAAACTTTTGACATGCAAAATATTGTTTATTCATCAATTAGTTTTATTGTTTTATTAGCTGCTGTTTTTATTGTTTTGTCTTATGTAAAAAAAGAACTTGAATTACAAAAAAAGCAAGTAGGTGTGCTTAAGGCTTTAGGATACAATAATAACGAAATTAGCTTTGGTTTTACAATTTTATTTTTCTTATTGTCAATTATTTCTACAAGTCTAGGTTTTCTTTTAGGTTTATTATTACAAATGCGCTTCAATGGCTTGGGTGATGTTGGATTCTTTTTACCTTTACCTACAGTTTATTTTAGTTTGATTTCTTTCATCATCGGAGTTTTTGTTACAACAATAATTTTTACACTTGCTAGTTATTTGCAAGCATATAAAAATGTCACTAAAAATCCTTTATTTTTAATTTATGATTATTCATCTAGCACAAGTGCAAAATGGCTTGCGATTTTAAAAAAACCTTTTAATTATTGAAAATTTAAACCACGTTTAGCTGCTTCTTTTGCTTTAAAATCAGTTGGTAAGTTAACTTTAATTTTCTTTATTTTTATTTTTGCGACCTTTCTTTTAATGTTTGAAAATGTTGCAATTGATATTTTTGATGCCAAAATCAATAATTTTTATAGTTATGTTAACAAAGATGTTTATTACTACAATCAAAGTATTAGCATGTACAAATTTGATGATAGTGCTAAGATTAAAGCCCAAGTTTATGATTGAACAATTGAAAAAAAAATAGATTCAAATAAGGAAATTAAAGCAGATGATTTCCATATTAATAGTGAAAAAAAATATAAGAATTTAGAAGATTTAAAAGATAAAAAAGATTATAAAGGTTACTACATTAAAAGTGCTGAATTAACTTTACTTTATAAAAATACACAAGAGTCTAATAATTGTCTTGATTATATTAGACCACCAGGAACAAATTTTATTTCTGAATTTTGAGCAAAACTTTTGTGTAAGAAGTTAACAATTTTTTTTGAGTTAATTATTAATTACAGTGGAATTAATCCTAAAGTTCAAGCACTACCTGGATTTTCTTTAGGACAAAATATTCTTAATAATTACTACTATCCTAACTTAGAATTTAAAGCAAATTATCCTATTACTTGAAAAGGACATAATCAAGGACCATTAATTTCAAAGCAACTTAGTATCATTACTTTATATAACAATAGTGATTCTGATAATCCACTAACATGAAAAAAATGATTTAATTTAAAAGAAGAGAAAGATTATGACATTGATTCTATTTTCAATAGTTCTCATAATTTAAGACAACAAGAAGTTACTTATGTTGATGGATTTGGTAAGAAAAATACTAAAAAAGTTTATATTGTTCCAGTTGTAATTGCTAAAACAGTTGCTACTTTAAATAAATATAAAGTAGGTAATGAAGTTTTAGCAATTATCAATGATAATAGTCGCTTTATTCCAATAATTTTTAATATTAAAGGTATTACTACAACAAACTTGGATAGTCCAGCTTATTATGCTAATATTGATGATTTAAGAAAAGTAGTTGGATATGTTGATGATAGTGGTCAGCCACTGACTAATTCCTTTAATAATTTTTATTCAAAAGATTCAGATTTAGTTTTGCCATTAAATAGTATCAACATTGCTCAACCAGATAATAATTATTCATTGGATGGATTAAAGAATAATTGAACTTTAATTAATAAATTACCAATAATTATGCCTTTAATTAAGGATCGTTTGGGGCAAATATTTAGTTCAATTAAAACTATTATTGAGATTTCAAAAAAACTAACAGTTCTTTCTTTAGCTTTTGTGTTGATTATTATCGTTAATATGATTTTAGATAATAATTTATTAATTATTGCAATGATGAAATCATTAGGATATCGTATTAATGAAATTAATTTACTAATTATTGGCTCCTATATTTTTACTTTATTTCTGGCTTTTATTTTTGGTACAGTACTTTCTTATGTTACTTGATTAATAATTCTTTGAATTGTTGCTAATTTGTCTAGTACGATTTTTCTATTACCTATTAGTACATTAACAATTTTTATTTCATTCTTGTGAATTTTTGCTGTTATTATCATTGGTTATATTGTTGGATTGTACTTTATTAAATTCAAACCAATAAGTAAATTATTACAGTCAGATTAATTAAATATTGATATTTTTTGCTAAAATTGGATTATAATTTTTAGTAGTAGAAAATATAATGAAAATTTGTGTTAGTTAAAAGTGAGGATTTTATGGCATTAAAACAGAGAGAAAAAAAATCAAAAAAAGAAAAAAAAATCAACAAAACAGAAACTGAAGTAGCTATCATTAAAAAACATGGTGAAGTTGATAAACCCTTCACAAAAGAACAAGAAATAAAACAAGAAATAAAACATAAAGCTTTTAAAGAACGTAAAAAAC